>NZ_BAAKSZ010000042.1:0-21454 GCF_059698015.1 Oceanobacillus sp. NCCP-135
AATAGCAGGAAAGATAGGCTAAGAACATAGCTTGTAAACCCTGTTTTTGGGGGTGCGAAACTTAAGTATTTAAATTATTCATTCGATTCATTTCATTTTCTGTTAAATTAAAATCAAATATATCCGCATTTTCGATGATTCGATGCTTTGTAATGGATTTAGGAATGGTTATCACATTATTTTGCAAATCCCATTTTATAATCACCTGCGCAGGGGACTTGTGATGTTTTTCTGCGATTTCAGATATGGTTGGTTCATTCAAAAGCTGACCTCTCTTCAATGGCGACCAAGCTTCCAGTTGAATATTTTCTTTCTCGCAAAATTGCCGAAGTTCTTTTTGAGTCAGATGCGGGTGAAATTCAACCTGATTAATGACTGGCTTTACGTTAGCATCTATAAGCAGATCTTCTAAGTGATAAATATGAAAATTACTCACACCAATCGCACGTACTTTCCCGTCAGCATAAAGCTTTTCCAGCGCTCTCCAGGTTTCTTTAAACTTATCCTTAACAGGCCAATGGATCAGATACAGATCAAGATACTCCATATCCAGTCTTTCCAGGCTCTGTTCAAATGCCTGTAAAGTGCTTGTATACCCTTGCTCATCATTCCATACTTTTGATGTAACAAAGATTTCATCTCTTGGAATACCAGACTCCTTAATCCCTTGTCCAACACCTTTTTCATTATGATAATAAGAGGCAGTATCAATACTTCGATAGCCATTTTCCAGGGCTGTTTTTACTGCTTCGATGACAACATTTCCGTCATCAACTTTATATACACCTAAACCGAATCCCGGCATCTTGACCCCATTATTTAGGGTGACGGTATCTTTTAGTGCTGTGATCATCTATTTCCTACCTCCAGTTTGATTTTTTTACTCAGACCTATTTACGCTCATTATCACACACTTTTGATTTGAACCACAAAAAATTTGCTTGAATCAAGGTGCTTTTTGTGCATAAAAGAGCTAACTCCAAGCATACATTTAGAAAACTTGGCAATCGTTAAAGGAATACTTGAAAGCGTATTTTGCTTTCTTAGAGAAGTAAGAAAACATAAATGAAATTGCCTTTTTCGGAGCAGTAAGAAATATAAATGGAATCGGTTTTTTCGCTGATATCTAAAAATCTTACTTCTGGTCTCTGACTGCTGGAAAGATGCTTTAGCGTTTTTCTTAAAAGCATTATACGCTACTCTTTTAGCGATGCCTTAACACAGGAGAAAAATACTTATCGTCTGCGATATAAGGACTTTGAAGTATGACGTATGCAGAACGAAATATGGGTGTATTTCTTCTTGCATAAAATGGAGCAGTATCATAAATCGTCGCTGCTCATTATTTGCTATATACTTAGTGGGAGCGATTTGTTAGAATGACTATAATGATCGTCTAACGGTAAATTGGGTGAAGAACTACATAAGGTGAACAACCCGAAGATACAGCATAAAAGGAGGATATGCAATGCCTAGTGGAATTCATCATACAAAACTGGATATTCCTATCGAGAGAGTTTGGAACTTTGTTAGTAATATGGATAATTGGGCACCTTTAGTTCCAGGATATATTGATCATAAAATGCTTAGTGCTACAGTGTCCACCTGGAAATTTAAAGGGGATACCGGTATTGTACAAAAAAACATTAGTATGAAAATTGATATTACAAAATGGCAGGAACCAACGAAAGTTACCTTTGATTTGACTGGATTAAGTGATAACTTCAAAGGAAGCGGCTATTTTGAAGCAGAAGCGATAAGCAGTACCGCGACAAACATGACAGGCCATTTAAACATCACCGCTAAAGGGATGATGGGTCCGATGATAAATTCAGTCCTTAAATCATTCGTCCCGAAGACAACGAAAGAATTAACGGTGGCGGTTGCAGATCGGATTATGGAAGTGGAGACAGTATTGAAATAGGCAATAATGATTGGATAAAAGATCTTATTTTAGGCAATGTTTAAAGATAATTTACACAAAATAGAACCTTCGTTTTTCATTTTAGAAAGAGAAAAAAATGCTTATATACAGTAAATAACCTATTCATCAGCATTGAATTTAGCAACAAATTAACCATATAAAAAATGGCAAGTATAAAAGTCCCTCTAATATACTTGCCATTAACTGTTCTTTTCAAATGCTTGAAGCACTACAAACCTTACGTTTAAAAGTAGTGCTCCGCATTTACCTCACTATCATCCCATGTCTAAAGATGGGCTACATCCTGCATAGGCTTTCTCGTTCGGAAAATCTGTAATTGAAGTCAGTTTATCCGTAAATGTTCGTTCCATATCTACAAGTGATAAACCATATTGATTCATTAGCCTTTTCACTATCGCCTAACACCTCCCCATTTTTTCTTGGGTGTATTGGGCTCTTTAGGGTAAGTATGAATAACATATAATTCCGGATCTTTCACAAAGTACGGGGAAATTAATAGTTTTGTTTCTTTATAAACACATTATATCGGTTCCGAATAAACCAACTAGACCAACCTTCCACGCAAAATGTGATTGAACCATAATTCGCTTTTAGGATCTTCTTTATGAATCCCCCTTCCCACTTGCAAAATAGTACAATCCCACTCCTGGATATGCATGGTAAAAGGATCGTTATTCTTTGATTATCCGTGCTTCTAACCTTACAGATCAGCATCATAAAGCGACTTGCTGAATACCGAAGCCCTATCAAGCAATCTATTCGACAATATCTGACAAAAATAGGGAAGTGACAACCTAAAATGAATAGTTTTTATTTTTCTGCAAAAGATAATCCTACTTTATAAGTTGAATGAAAGCTGCGAACCTCTTTTGTAGTTGCCACAATATCCGCTAGATTCTTTTACTCAACTTATATAACTACTAAATTTTGAGGAGGGAAGAAATAGCATGACTGAAAATAGTAATGAAAAGGATGCGTTAAGCCGTCGAAAATTTATTAAAAATTCCGGGATGGTTGCTGGCGGTGTGGTTGGTGGTTCATTACTTGGCGGATTACTGACAAATCAATTTCAATCGAAGGATGATACACAAACCAAAAACACGGAAGCAACAGAAAATTTACAAGATGCAAGAATGTTTTTTAGCCGTAAAGCAGATTTCGTTATTTTAGCGGCAGCTACTGAACGTATTTTCCCAAAAGATGAAAACGGACCTGGTGCCATTGAATTAGGGGTCCCTTATTTTATCGATAAACAACTAGCCGGGTACTGGGGCACAAATGCTAAGTCCTATATGAAGGATCCGTTTATACGCAATCAGCAAACCCACGAATACGAGCATCAGGACAGGGATCAGGATAAATCGGGGCCTAACACGGATGCCCAGGCACCTACGCCGATGCCAAGATATCAGACAAGACTAAACAGAGGGGAAATATTCATACAAGGCTTAAGAAGAATGGATCAAATGAGTCAGGATAAGTTTGGGAAGAAATATGTTGATGCTGAGGTCGATGAACAAAATGAAGTTCTCCAGGCATTTCAAAGTGGAGAAGCCGTGATGAAAGGGGTGGATTCTGTTACGTTTTTCAATTTACTTCTGCAAACCACAATAGAAGGCGCATATGCAGACCCGTTGTATGGAGGAAACAAAAACATGCTTGGCTGGAAAATGAAAGAATACCCTGGTCCGCGCATGGGCTACCTGAATGAGATCGAAAATGAGGACTTTATTAGTATGGATCAAAAAAGCTTGAGAGAATACCAATCTTAAATTTTAATTGGAGGATATACTATGGCTATAAAGCTAGATAAAGTGGATGTTGTTGTCGTTGGCACCGGCTGGGCGGGTGGCATTATCTCGGCTGAGCTTGCCAAGGCAGGCAAAAAAGTGGTTGCGCTGGAACGAGGTGGTTTTAGAAACAGACAGGATTATACAGGTGTAAAAGACGAACTTAGATTTACCAATCGATTCGAAATGATGCAAAACCTGACCCATGAAACGATTACTTCCCGTAACACGCCAGAACAAGCCGCATTACCCGTGAGAACTAGGGATGAATATATGGCAGGCACGGATCTTGGTGGGGGCGGTGTCCATTGGGCTGGGGCAACATACCGTTTTTTGCCCTATGATTTTGAAATTTACAGTAAAACTGTCGAACGCTATGGGAAAAACAAAATCCCTGAAGGCATGACCATCCAGGATTGGGGGATAACCTATGATGAACTTGAGCCATACTATGACCGTTTCGAGAAAACTGCCGGATTATCGGGCGAAGTGGACCCACTTGGATATAAACGCTCAAGTGACTATCCGAACCCCCCGATGAAAGAAACACCACCAATACGCTTATTTAAGGAAGCAACGAAAAGTCTTGGCTACCACCCTTATCAAGTCCCAGCAGGAAACCTTTCGCAACAATATGAAAATCCAGATGGGGAAGTACTTAATCAATGCATGTACTGTTCTTATTGCACGCAGCATGGCTGTGATTTTGGAGCTAAATCAGATCCCCTTGTTACGGTACTGCCAACCGCTGAAAAAACCGGAAATTTTACATTAAAAACGGAAGCAAATGCTCGCCGAGTTCTTTATGACGGAAAGAAGGCAAACGGGATTATGTATGTTGATACAACAACAGGGCAGGAATACGAGCAACCTGCCGATGTAGTCGTTTTAGCTGCCTTTACCTTTACCAACAATCGGCTGTTAATGTTGTCTGAGATTGGGACAAATTATGATCCGCAGTCAAGAAAAGGAGTTATCGGCAGGAATTTCAATGGACAGTTTAACCTGACTTTCAGAGGGGCTCGAGGCTTTTTCAATGATCGTAAATTTAATCTTTATATGGGCGCAGGGGCACTAGGTGGAACACTCAGTGATTTTGCAGGCGATAACTTTGATCACTCTGACCTGGATTTTATTAATGGGGGCGGAATTGAACTCAGACAGTATGGCGACAGCGCAATCGCAAGTAATCATGTACCACAGGGAACGGCAAAATGGGGACCTGAATTTAAGAAAAACTCCCTCTTTTATGCGTATCGAACCTTATATGTATGGTATACACCAGCAATTATGTCATGGTGGCATAATTATTTGGATCTGGATCCTACATATAAAGATAACTTTAACGATCCTTTAATACGGGTAACCAATAAATATACAGATCAAGACCGAAATATAGCTCAATTTGGCGTAAAGAAATGTTCAGAAATTATCAAGGAAATGGGTGCTGATATTATTGATGAAGATGAGATTCCCGCAGAATTCGATCACATTTATCAGGGTGGACATTATGCAGGTGGTGTGATTATGGGAGACGATCCTGAAACGTCGGCAGTGAATAACTATTTGCAGATGTGGGATGTCGATAATCTATTTGTAGTCGGCGGATCGGCGTTCCCACATTTTGCTGGCCATCATCCAACTGCGACAATCGGAGCTTTGGCTTATCGAGCAGCTGAGGGAATTGAGAAATATCTTGATAATGGCGGCGGCCAATTAGCCAATGCAAAACAGAAAAGCAGCAATGTTTAGATCGTCCATTCGCTGGTAATCCTGCTACATTAAAGCTTGGAAGTATTAAATGCGAATAATTAATCATATACCGGGCATGCTATCTGTATATTTTCAAAAAATATACCATCAAGCCAACATAAAAGAGGTGAACGATATGGGTTTAACGAATATTGGAATACCTGGCTTAATTCTAATTATCACTTTAGCCCTGATTATATTTGGTCCAAAAAAATTACCGGAAATCGGCAAAGCTGCTGGACAAACATTACGAGAATTCAAGCAGTCAACCAATGAATTGATAAGAGACAATGATGAAAAGCCATAGGAGGTATCACTTCCCGGTTTATGGCGAATAAACTATTCTTATCCACCCCTGCAAATAAAGGAAATATTTTTAGCAGGGCTTTTTCTTCCACTTATTTTCGGAAGGTAAAATCGACCAGACCTAAAGCAAATTCACCGATTACCTGAATTTGCGTGGATTCACAGCGGGGCGACCCAAACCGGATAAAGCGAAACTTGAATTAGTAGGGGATTTGGCTCTTACGCATTTATCGATATTTCGGTATCCACTGCAAATTTATTAATTATCAGTATCCCATTGGACTTTTTCACACCGTTTTATGCGTGGGAGCCGGGGATTTTCTTTATCCCGCTGATTATGAGTGAACGAATCGAATTTTTACTGGCTATTCATCCCCCACTTACCATGCATGGATTTTCTTTTGAATTCTAGAAGCGGGATTTTTATTGCTGATTAACCGGCAATATATTTCAAAAAAAGCTGTTAGAACCATTGCATTTTCGTACGTGCAATGTAGTTCTAACAGCTTTATAAATTGGGATGTATCTGATGTACGAACTATGCAAGTTGACCCTGCGTGCAATGTAGTTCTAACAGCTTTATAGATTGGGACAGCCTTCGATCAGAAGCAATAATAACCAATCAGCGATCGACACCAACCCTATTTTCTACGATGTTTAACGATAAAGTAGCTCATGGTAATTGCTATAAATACAATGGTGTAGCCGGCTAAAATTGCGATATTTTGCCACATGAACCCGTAATCGCCACTGGAGATGACTGCTTTAAATGCTTGCACAGAGTAAGTCATCGGCAGTACTGCATTGATTGGACGTAAAATACTTGGTACTAATTCAAGCGGGAATGTTCCTGCACTGGTGGTTAATTGCAAGATTAAAATGACAATCGCCACAAACCGGCCAGGATCCCCAAATAATGTAACTAGAAATTGAATTAGCGTCATAAATGTTACACTAGTTACGATGGAAACCAAAATAAATAATGGAATACTTGTTACTTCAATTCCTAATCCAACGATCAAAATTGCATCTACGAGTAATGCCTGAACGACACCGACAACAGAAATTATGCCAAACTTACTCATAAACCAAGTAAAACCATTTTTAGGTTTTCTTGCCGGCTCTTTTAATTGATATAAAATTGTAATTAATAATGCACCAACAAATAATCCTAACGATATAAAGTACGGCGCAAATCCTGTACCATAATTTGGAACTGTATTCATTTCCTCTTTATCAACGGTTACCGGATCTCCCATCATATCATACGTATCCTCATTAGATTCAACTGCATTCGCTTGGTCACTAGCTTCACTTAGCTTCTCATTCATTTCTTTCGTTCCAGCTTCCAATTCCATCGTTCCGTCTGCCAGCTCTGTTGAACCCTTTGCAAGTTTATTTGACCCATCAGATATTTTTCCAGAGCCATCAGATAAGGCCTGCAACCCTCCATTTAATTCCTGTACACCTGTTGCAAGTTTTCGTGCACCTGTATTGGCTTGGTTTATTTTTTCATAAAATATCTCCATACTATTCACATAGTCCTGTTGTCCCTCGCTCAGCTGATTTGCACCTTGATTCAACTGGCTTGTTCCTGCAGCTAATTGATTTACACCAGTCTGCAACGAGGTTTGACCCTGATTAATGGTAGACAAACCACTATAAAGCTGATCAAATGTCGGATCAACCGCTGCCTGAATTTGCTCTTTCACCCCATTTGTTTCGTTGGACGACTGTTCATCAACCGTACGTTTATATTGAGAAAACCCTTGATCAAGTCCTTCGTCAATTCCTGATTGGAGTTGCTGCTCTATTTGTTCTTTTGTTGGCGAGGTTTGACTAATCTGTTCTGCAATCCCCTGAATCACTTCCTCTGGCACCTGTCCCTGTAATCCTTCTATCAGCTTAGTTGCTTGTTCTTTTTGCAGGGTAGCGACCTGCTCTGCTATACCAGCTGACAATTCCTTACTTAACCCAGCCTGTAGTTGATCAAGCCCAGCATTCATTTCACCAGCACTGCCCTGCATTTTCTCATTGATGGTTACAGCTAATTGCGCTGGCAGCTCTGTTTGCAATTGCTTGACCCCATCCATTACCTGGGTTGTTCCATCGACTAATTCCGGTATTTTTGCTTTCATTTCCTGGGCTCCGCTATTTACTTCAGCTACCCCATTCGTTAATTCCTGCGCACCATCCTCGATTTGCTTCGAAGCATCAAACAGTGCGCCACTTCCGTCTGTCAATTGGCCGATCCCTTGTACAAGCTCCTGAGAACCATTTTCTAAATCCTTCGTTCCTGCAGATGCCTTGATAACACCATCCTGAAACTCGATTGACTTGGAGGCTAACTCCTTCAGATTTGATTCCAACGCTAAGGAACCATCCTTCAGTTTAATTGCACCATCATCCAATTCACGCGCCCCATCACTGGCTGTCACAAGACCATCAGCAACATCAGCCAATTTTTTAAACATCGTTTCCGCATAGGTGGCTGATACCTCACTTGCAATAGCTGACTTGATTTCATTAATGGCAGTTTCGCCTATTTGCGAGGATAAGAAGTTATAGCTCTCATTTGGAACGTATTTCATTCTCAGCTTTTCCGGTTTATCATTCATTAACGTTGTAGCGTTTTTGGAAAAGTCATCTGGTATCTCTACTAATAGATAATACTTTTGCTTTGCTAAATCTTTATACGCTTCTTCTTTAGGCACAAAACTAAACTGAAATTCATCATTTTCCTTTAATTTCTTTACAAGCTCATCGCCTAATGCTAAATCCACATTCTCATAGGTTGCCCCTATATCTTCGTTAACCACTGCAACTGGCAATTCCTGCAAATGATCATAGGGATCCCAGAAAGACCATAGAAACATCCCTGCATACAAAAGTGGCACAAAAATAACCGCAATAATTGGAATAAGAACCTTTTTATTGCTTAAAATTTCTTTTAACTCCGTTATAAATAAGGACTTCTTCATCTGTTACCTACCTCCGAAAATATATGACTATAATTCTCAATCAGTCATTTAACCTTAAAAAATCAATCAATATGACTATTTCATTCAAACAGTCATTAAACATTAAAAAATAAGGACTATCACTTTGATAATCCTTCAAAGAAATACAGTTCAAATAACTGGGAAATCTCCCCTTTTTTCAACGGGGGTCTTGTTTGCTCCCAGTCAAATATAAGTGCTATATATAGCTTCAACATCGCAAAAGCTGTAATCTCTGGATCACATGGTTTTATTTCATTTTTATCAATGGCTTTTTGAACCATGTCTTTGATATAATTTACAATGGCATGCTCCAGCCTTTCCATGAATTCCAATGTCGCTGGTGTACCAATTTCACGTTCTTCCTGTAAAAGCTTA
The DNA here is from genome assembly GCF_059698015.1 of Oceanobacillus sp. NCCP-135. Taxonomy (NCBI): domain Bacteria; kingdom Bacillati; phylum Bacillota; class Bacilli; order Caryophanales; family Bacillaceae; genus Oceanobacillus; species Oceanobacillus sp. NCCP-135. The sequence goes on from NZ_BAAKSZ010000042.1 coordinate 9,171, forward strand.
ATTGTTAACTGATGCTCATTTCGAAACTCCAGTATTTTTACAAATGCATTATTCGCATTTTCATAGAAGGAAAGCTTATCGTCCATCGTGCCCTCTGCCGCTGCTTTCATTTCTTTAATTAACGATGTAACGATCTCATCAAATAATTCTTCTTTATTTCTGAAGAAAGTATAAATGGTTCCCTTTCCGACGTTCGCTAATTTCGCAACCTGATCCATTGTAGTTGCTTTATAACCAAATAAAGAAAAGGACTTCGTTGCTGCATCAATAATTAGCCGTTTTCGATCCACTGCCATATCCACCATCCCACCTTTATACTGAATGACTAAATTAGTTTTACGGTCAATCACTGCCTATATATTATCATATCCTTTAATCCTACGCAAGAGGTAGACCTCACAGCACATTAAAAATATTTGCAGCGGGCACTTTCTATCGTAATTACTGGTGGATTAGCAGCATTGTAACTTAGTAACTTTTATTTTCTAATTTTGTTTCAGGCTTATTTGCTAGCCTTTTGTACAGCCCTTGCTTGCAACTAGGAAAAAACTTGAGAAAATGCTAAAGCGTCTTACCAGAAGACAGATTGGAAGCAAGCGGCGAAAATGCTAATTTCATTTGCCTTTCTTACTTCTAAATAAAAAGGAAAAATATGAAGGAATACACTTAAATATACGTTAAGAACGGGATCGAGAGCGGTAGCTACAAATGATAAAGTACTGAAGAAATGGTCATCCTCATTAAAGATGAAAGTTGTGAGATAAAACGGCAAAGTTGAAAGATACACGGGAAAGTTGAGAGAAACTGGGTAAAAGTTGAGAGGAAACACGGGAATTTACAATTATCTCTCAACTTCATAAGCTTTTCTCTCAACTTATTGCATACTTCTCTCAACTTCATAAGCTTCTCTCTCAACTTATTGCATACTTCTCTCAACTTCATAAGCTTTTCTCTCAACTTATTGCATACTTCTCTCAACTTTGCTTGATTTCAGCAAAAATACTAGTAAATTTTGCCATCCGCTTAACTAAGTATGATCGATTAAGCTTTTAACCGATAATTTAAATTATGCTTTTGAAGTGTTTTATCGGTTCCAAACAGGAAATGCTTCGTCATATTTGGAGAGTATTTGGTATTTAGTGTTTCAACCCCTACAGCTTCTGCTACTGCCCGTAACATTGCTGGTGAGGCACCACAACACAGACCAATATAATTGATGCCTATATCCTTTGCTTCTTTTGCCCATGCCGCTAACTCATAGCGGTTATGATAGAGTGGATCAAGAGCGGTCGGGAACGTTGTTTCTGTAGGTAAATGGCAACTACAACCCCCATCAGGTAAATTAAAGAATGTTGGATGTTCTTCTGTTGTGCGATATGGAATGGGCAAGCCAGCGACATATCCTTCCACATTATTCCGAATTCTAGCAAGGTATGGCTGCATCGTACCAGGTCCTCGGAAACAATTCATACCAACAACCAACGCACCATTTTCAGAAAGTATTTTACAGGATTCTTCTACTGTATACCCATCTCGTAATATATTCTCACCCATTAAACCAAATGTGATAACTGCCGGTATATCCTGTTTGCAGATTTCCTCCAGCGCAATTAACGCTTCTTCATGATAATAAAAGGTTTCACCATTTATGAAGTCAACCCCTTCTTCCTTGCACCATGTCACCATTTCCGCAAACATGCTTCTGACTTGCTCCTTTGACTCTGGATTGTCTGGATTAAAGATATTCGTATTTGATATATTTCCCGCTACCAAAGCTTCTTCTTTTGGATGCTCTTTAGCAACCTCTTTTGCCAATCGAATGGCTTTTCTATTTAAAGGTTCCAATAAATCTTCTTTGCCAATGATACGCATTTTTTCACGATGCGCATTATATGTAAAAGCTAATACGACATCCGATCCAGCGTTCATATAATCCCTGTATGCCTGTTTGAGTGCTTCCGGATTATCCAGGGCCACCTCAGGAACAAATGATCCCGCCTGCAAATACCCCCTTCGTTCTAATTCAAATAAATAACCTTCTCCTACAATAACTGTTCCATCCTTTAAACGTTCCTCCAAATTACGTTTCATCTTGTTCCCCCCTTAATTTAATTGCTGTAAAATAAAACGGACAAAGCCTCTTTTTAAAATAAGAAGAGGCTTTGTCCGTCTACAAAATCTTCATCTTATCTTCAAGCTTTACGCTTTCTGGAATTAGCACAGTACTAAAAAGTCTTTTGCTGAGGTTTCACAGGGCCAGTCCCTCTACCTCTCTTGATAAGAATATGAGATATTAAGTTTTTGAATAATACATACAATACATTCAATATTTGCAAATGTCAAGTGGATTTCTTAATTTTTAAAAAATATTGGTTTGAAAATTAGGTTTTCCATTTGGCTCTTTTACATTTTACGATTGGTACTTGCTGCATCATTTTCCAAGGATTAGTTTCGTTTAACCATCATTACAGTCCCCTTAGAGACACAGTCGGTTACCGTAGGCGCCAAGAAGTAACAAGTACCAAGACGATGTTCAATCATCTCGATTCCGTCAACAAAAAAACTTGGTGCAAACTGGTTCTTTTGGAAAGTTGATTCGCATATCCAGTGATCATATCGAATATCGTAAAAAATCACTCGCTAAAAGGTAGATAGATTGGAGCGCTAGCTTGATTGCAACTTCATGAAAGTTCATCTACTTATACTAACACTAGTTTACCCCCGATACCCCAACTCCCACCAAATATTTCTCACCGTTTGCTTTAATTCCTCCAAAATAATCATTTTTCGTTCATCCGTATAATCACTTATCGGAATACTTACACCTAATGCAGCAACCGTTTTACCACGATAATTATAGATCGGATAAGAAAACCCAATGGTATCTTTAAAATGCTCCGATCTGCTGAATGCATAGCCTTTATTTTTAATTTCCCGAATTTCCTTCTTCAAATCATCGATATTATCAATGGTATTCTCCGTAAATTTCTTCATTTCCAAATTACTTAAATACGTCTCTAAAGTAGCTGCATCCATTCCTGCCAATAATACCTTGGGTGCTGATCCCGCATAGAGTGGTGCCCTTCTACCGACCTCGACAACTAGGCGAACCGGTTTCGTACTATCCATTTTTTCGACGTATACGGCCTCATCGCCCTCTAATACGACCATATGAACCAATTCATCGATTTTCTTATTTAATTTTTTCATATGATGGAATGCTAACTTTTTATATTCCAACTGTTCACTGACATGGTTTCCCAGTTCTAGTAATTTTAGCCCCATACGATATTTAACATCATGACTGGTATTTTTCACCTTTACTAGCAGACCGCCTTCTTCTAGTGAGGAAACCAGACGGAATACTGTCGTTTTCGGCAAATTGGCAAGCTCTGTTAATTCGATTAACGATAATTCCGGTTTCTTCAAGAAGCAGTCTAACAAACGTATAGCTTTTAGCAAACTTTGACTCATCGTAATAGCACCTCTATTGAAGCTTATTTCTTGCTTGATTATTGACGTTATTTATCCAGATTTTCGATTAATAATTTTGTGAAATAGGTTCCAAGCTCAGCAGTTGATGCATTTCCGCCAAGATCCGGCGTGAGCTGCTCCCCTTCATCAATCAGCGTTTTGATTGTTGTTACAATTTGTGCTCCCCATTGTACTTCCCCGAAAAAATCCATCATCTGGGCAACAGACCAAATGGCGGCGATTGGGTTTGCCAATCCTTTTCCGGTAATGTCAGGTGCTGAACCATGTACAGGCTCAAACATTGATGGGAACTGCCGCTCCGGGTTTATATTTGCACCTGCTGCAAGGCCCATCCCCCCTGTAATTGCTGCACCAATATCTGTTAGAATATCACCAAATAGATTGGAAGTCACAACAATTTCAAACCGTTCAGGCTGCATCACAAAAAACATACTTGCAGCATCGACTAGATAGGAATATGTTTCCACATCAGGATATTCCTTGCTTACCTCCTCGAAAACTTCATCCCAAAACACCATTGAATAATTCAATGCATTCGCTTTACTAATGCTCGTTACTGTCTTTTTCTGTTTATATGCTTCCTCGAATGCATACCGGATAATCCGCTCTGTCCCTTTCCGTGAAAATACACCCGTTTGCAAAACGACTTCTTCTGGTTTTCCTTTAAACAGCCAATCACCTGCACCAGCATATTCCCCTTCACTATTTTCACGAATGACTAAAAAGTCGATATCCTTTTCCGTTTTATTTTTCAGCGGGGTTAAGGCTGGATTCAAGAGAGTAACAGGTCTGAGATTCACATATTGATCAAAACCCTTTCTGATTTTGAGCAGCAAATCCCATAATGAAATATGATCTGGAACACCAGGATACCCAACAGCGCCAAGATAAATCGCATCAAAATCCTTTAGCTGTTCAAGTCCATCATCAGCCATCATTTTACCGTTTTCAAGATAATATTCACAACCCCAAGGGAATTCGGTAAACTCAAACGAGAGATTCTCATCCACTTGTTCAATTGCTTTTAAAACTTTCACACCTTCTGTGACAACCTCGGGTCCAATTCCGTCCCCTGGAATCAGTGCTATTTTCTTTTTGATCATATGTATCCTCCTGTTTTCATTTGTTCAGCTCTCGTCTATTTACAATTGTTTCTAATTCTTCACCGTTAATTGCCTTGATTAAATTTTCTGCAATAATTACAGATGTAGTTTTTGCTGCTTCCAAACTAATCCCACCAATATGTGGTGTCAGGATCACTTCGTCCAGTCCAAAAAAAGGATGATCCCGAGGTGGTGGTTCATTACTGAAAACATCGATTCCCGCACGATGGATTTGCTTGTTTTTCAGCGCATTCACTAGATCTTGTTCCTTCATAATCCCACCACGTGCCGTATTTACTAACACAGCAGACGGCTTCATTATTTCAAAATATTTTCGATCAACTAATGCTTTCGTTTTGTCGTTTAACGGTATATGCAAGCTGACCACATCGCTTTTTTGGAAAACTTCCTCTATTGACAGAGTCAGTTCCACATCAAGTGATTCTGCAAGTTTTTTTCTTTCCTCATGAATCGTTCGTACATATACGATAACATTCATGTCAAAACCGAGTCTCATGATTTTGGCCACTTTTTGAGCGATGGAGCCAAATCCAATCAGCCCTAACCTTTTACCATAAAGCTCCCTTGTATATTTTCCATCCCTGTATCCAAAGTTTCCAAGACGTGTTTCCTGATGAAATTGAGGAATATCCTTCATGGCTGCAAGAATCAGACTGACTGCATGCTCTGCAGTTGCCTGGCTGTTGACTTTGGGGGCATGCAGGACACGGATTCCCTTACTAGTCGCATAAGTCACATCAATATTATCCAGTCCAACCCCTGCTCCGGAAATAGCTTTTACATGTTTAGAGGCATCAAGCATTGCTGATGTGATTTTTGCCGGTGCACGAAGAATAATCCCGTCTACCTTATTATTCGTTAAAAAGTTGATGATTTCCTGTTCATCAAATGTGTCAAATTTCGTCACACGTGCATGCCCATTCAAAACTTCCTCTCCGTCCGGATGATACATGGGGAGGATTTGTACAATATGAAGATCCTTCAATTGGCTTTCCTCCTTTCAAATATTTCGATAGGCTCTTTTCATAAACCTGATTGCTTTTACCTTCTCAGTTGATATAGACTGCGAAGTAACTTTTAATGATAATATGTGCTAAATCTACCGCTCCGGAAACACATTTCGCTTTCCGCGGGCGGCTGGTGAGCCTCCTCGTGCTACGCACTGCGGGGTCTCACCTATGCCTTTCCTCCCGCAGGAGTCTTCAATGTGTTTCCTCCGCTGGGACGGTGCTCTTACTAGCGTAGGCAGAATACGAAGACTCCTACGGGAACAGCACGCGTCCGAAGACCCCGCAGAGTGGTTTTCTCGAGGAGGCTGAGGCCGTGCCCGTGGAAAGCGAAGTATTCTGCCGGAGCGAGTTTTAGCGCTCAACCATCATTAGAATAAGAGAAAGCGTCATGTTAGATAATTTTCACTATGTCGCAGTTTATATCGACTACGGGGCAGATAATAACAAGTCTTTTGGTGGGGCGAGTAATCGCAGTCCCAATCTATGCGAAAACAGCTTTTAGAGAAAAATCCGGCAATTTTCACCGACTAATTTTCTATTGAAGGTACTCAATAATTGTGGATATACCTTGGCCACCACCAATACAAAGTGTTACAAGTCCGTATTTCTCTCCTCGTCTTTCCATTTCATGAAGCAGTTTTGTCATTAACACAGCACCAGTTGCACCGATCGGATGACCTAATGCAATTGCCCCACCATTCACATTTACCCGATTGATATCCATTTTAGCTTCCCGTATAACAGCAAGCGCCTGGGCTGCAAATGCTTCATTCAATTCGATTAAGCCCATATCATCGATGGTAAGTCCACATTGCTTCAGCGCTTTGGCTGTTGATTCAACCGGACCGATTCCCATAATATCAGGAGACACCCCGCTCACAGCCTGGGCAATAATTTTTGCCTTTGGCTTTAATCCATAACGTTTCATTTTTTCTTCATTCATCATTAATACTGCTGCAGCTCCATCATTTCTTCCACTTGCGTTTCCTGCAGTCACCGAGCCATTTTCCTTAAAGACGGCACGGAGCTTACCCAACTGCTCCAATGTGGAAAGGCGTGGATGTTCATCCACTTTAAATGTTGTTGTTGTTTTGCGTTCCTTTACTTCAAAGGGAATAATCTCATCCTCAAAGCTTCCTCCCTTTATGGCTTGATCTGCTAATTCCTGACTGCGCCTTGCAAATTGATCCTGCTCCTTGCGAGAAATATTATATTTCTCAGCCAGGTTTTCCGCAGTAAAGCCCATGGTTAAGTTTCCATAGGTTTCTTGAGGCTGAGAACATGGCTGGCTTTCTGTATTTGGATCAAGCAATAGCCCGTTTCCTGCCTGCAAACCATAACGTGCATTTCGGATATAATATGGTGCAGTACTCATGCTTTCCGCACCACCGGCAACCACAACATCCGATAATCCTAACTTAATCTGCATATCCGCATTATTTATTGCCTGGAGTCCTGAGCCACATTGACGGTGCACCGTATAGCCGGTAACTTCAACAGGAAGCTCTGCACGTAATGCAGCGACTCTTGCCAGGTTAGAAGTATCTGCACTCTGCTTCGCCTGCCCGAGGATTACCTCATCCACTGTAATATCTGTGTTCGAACGATGTAAAACTTCCCTAATAACTGCTTCAGCCAAATAATCAACCGTAACATTTTTCAATGCACCACCCATTTTACCAACGGCGGTTCTGACAGATCCAACGATATATGATTCTACCAAACTACTCACTCCTTTTTGTTAGAAAACCTAGCATTCGCTAATGGATTTCTTGCATACGTATGTTGCCTCCTTCATACCCTTCCCTTATCCTCTGGAGTGCAAGCCGCCTGAAAGCTTTCAATCGTTCAACGACAAGTTCTTTGCATCACCAATGTAAACGATTTGTTATACACGGATGCAAATAACAAACGTGTTATACATTTCTATCTACCAAGTTCACGGATTAGTTCACCGGCAATAATATTTCGTTGTATTTCTGATGTACCTTCATAAATTTTCGTAATTCGTGCATCTCGGAAATAACGTTCAATTGGGTAATCCTTCATATAACCGATTCCCCCATGAATTTGTACTGCCAAATCCGCAACTTTATTGTAAACCTCTGATCCATACAGCTTGGCAATTGCTGCTTCTTTAACGACCCGTTGTTTCTGATCAGACATCCAGGCAACCCGGTATGTTAATGAACGTAATGTTTCAATTTGCATACTGATCTCTGCCAGCATATGCTGAACGGCCTGCACTTCAAGGATTGGCTTGCCAAATTGCTCCCGTTCCTTTGCATAGGACAGGGAATGCTCCAGTAATTTAACAGATGAACCAAGGTTACGTGCTGCAAGTCCTGCACGACCATTCGCCAATATTTTCAATGCATTGACATAGCCTCTTCCTTCTTCGCCTAGGACATTTTCAGCAGGAACTTCCATGTCTTCGAAAAATAATTCCGCAGAATGAGAACCTCGAAGCCCCATTTTCTGTTCCACACTGCCAAGCATAAATCCCGGAAAATCCTTTTCAACAATAAATGATGTAATCCCCTTTGCACCTTTAGAACTGTCAGTGACTGCCATGACCGTAAAAACATGACCATCGACCGCATTTGTAATATAATGCTTGGAACCATTTAAAATATACTTATCTCCCTTTTTCACGGCAGTTGTTTTCAGATTGGCAGCATTTGAACCGGCACTTGGTTCTGTCAATGCAAAAGCTCCAATCCATTCCCCTGTTGCCATTTTCGGTAAATATTTCTGTTTTTGCTCCTCAGTCCCCAGCTCTACGATACCAACTGTTCCAATACCTGTATGGGCACCAATCAAGGTGGTATAGCCATTATGGGTTTTTCCCAGTTCCTCATAAATCGCACATTTTCCAACCATATCAAGCCCAAGACCGCCATATTCCTCAGGGATACTTAAACTGAATAGGCCCATCTCTTTCGACTGCTCAACAATATCTTCAGGAATTTGGTCATTTTCTTCGATCTCCATTGCACGTGGTTCCACTACATCTTTTACAAATTTTCGGACATTGGAACGTAAAAACTCAATATCCTCTGAGAAATTAAAATCCATAATCCCATCTCCCTACTTATTTTTGAACACTGCTTTTCGCTTTTCAATGAAAGCTTTCGTGCCTTCATCCTTATCCTCCGTACCAAAAGCGACAGCCTGTGATAGTTTTTCAATCCACATTGCAGTACCTTCATCAACATCATAGCCTTTATGTACTGCAAATTTAGCCAATTGAATTGCTACCGGACCTTTCTTCAAAATAGCTCCGGCAATTGATTCTATTTTAGATGTGAGTTCATCCTCTGAAACGAAATATGTCACAAGTCCAATCCGCTCTGCTTCCTCTCCATCGATAATTTTTCCAGTTAATATCATATCGAGTGCCCGGCCTTTTCCAACGATCCGTGCGAGCCGCTGCGTTCCGCCCGCACCTGGAATAATCCCAAGATTTAGCTCAGGCAAGCCGAGCTTTGCTTTATTTGTTGCGATTCGAATATCACAGGCTAATGCAAGCTCACAGCCCCCGCCAAGTGCGTAGCCGTTCACAGCTGCAATCGTCACCTTTGTACTGTTTTCTAATTTCTGGTAAATCCCCTGCATTCCAGGAACGAGCGCTTCGAGCGGTTTTCTGGCGTTTAATTGTTTAATATCCGCCCCGGCAGCAAATGACTTGCCGCCTGCCCCTTGAATAATGATGACACGTACATCCTCAGCCATCTCCGCTTCAACAAGGGCAGCATCCATTTCCTTTAGCATGTTTGCGTCTAAGGCATTTCTCGCTTTTGGTCGATTTAATGTCAGCCAATAGATACCCTCTTTTATTGTTACATTTACATTTTCAAACTTGTTCATCTGTCATCCCCCTTATCTGGCAGTAAAGAAACTACCATGGCTCCGCTGAACGTAGTCACCATCTATGATGAAAATGGATAATCCATATTTCCCTCTGCATAAGTAATGCCTCACCGTATGTACATCGCAGACGGAAGGTATTTTTCGTTGAGAAGGAAGAAAGTATAAACGAAATCAGCTTTTTCGCCGTTTTCTTCAAATCTGACTTCTGGAAAGACGCTTTAGCGTTTTCTCAAACTAAAGCATCACCTAACCTAGAGCAAATACCAAGTTTCTAATAGTCATAAAACCCACTACCACTTTTCTTGCCGAGCCGCCCTGCTCTTACATATTTAACTAAAAGTGGACAGGGCCGATATTTCTCACCAAGGGTTTCATATAAATACTCCATATTTCTTAGGCGTGTATCCAGACCAACTAGATCAGCAAGCTCAAGTGGCCCCATTGGATGATTCAGTCCGAGCTTCATTGCCTTATCAATATCCTCCGCACTGGCAACGCCCTCCATCAACATGTTCATTGCTTCATTTCCGATCAAACAATTCATTCTAGACGTTACAAATCCAGGAAATTCATTGACTTCCACTGTTTGCTTTGTCATCTCTTCAGCAATCGTATTCACATATTTTACTGTCTCGTCCGATGTTTCCAGCCCGCGAATAACCTCAATCAGCTTCATTTTATGGACCGGATTAAAAAAATGCATGGCAACTACCTTTTCAGGACGTGATGTCTGTGCACCAATTTCAGTTGGACTCATGGTTGATGTATTTGTCGCTAAAATAGTCTCTGGTGAACAAATTTTATCCAGTTGCTTGAAAACATCGATTTTTAAATCCTTTTTCTCAAGCACTGCTTCAATCACAAGCTCTGAATCCTTTGCAGCTGTAGAAAGATCAACTTCATAATGTAAATTTTCCTTCGCATTGGAGTACACTTCTTCCTTGAGAAATCCTTTTTTAAAGCTTCCCTCGAGCAGCTGTTCAATCGAAGCTTTTGCATTCCTTAGAATTTCTTCGTTTAAATCATTTAAATAAACCTTAAACCCTGCTATTGCACAAGCATAGGCAATTCCTTTTCCCATTACTCCTGAACCAACTACTGTCACCTGTCTCATTCATACATCTCCTTTATTATTTACTCAGCACTATAAGTGAAATCTGCTCCAGTAATTTTCCTCAATTCATCCAAATTTATATCTGACAGCATTTCCACCAGCTCCGGACCACTATCCGTAAATTTAAATACTGCATGTTCTGTCACCAGCATGTCAGCTTTTCTTACCCCACTGCTTGGAAAACGCAGCTCTTTCACAAGCTTGGGACTACCATCTTTTGCACGATGACGGGAGGCGATGATGATTCGTTTTGCGCCGGCAACAAGATCCATGGCGCCACCAACACCTAAAATAGTTTTGCCGGGAACAGCCCAATTGGCAATTTCCCCATATTGATCAATTTGGAGTGCACCCATGACAGCCAAATCCACATGTCCCCCGCGGATCATTACAAAGGAATCGGAGCTGTCAAACAAGGAAGCACCAGTATCCATCGTGATCGGCTTTTTACTCGCACTGATCAGATCCATATTAATGTTTTCCTCGTCGGGTGTCGGTCCCATTCCAAGCAGCCCGTTTTCTGATTGTAAATAAACTTTCTTATCACCAAGGTAATCCGGAATTAGTGTCGGGATTCCCACACCTAGATTGATAACTTCTCCATCTGATAGTTCCTCAGCAACTCGTTTGGCAATTTTAATCCGCTCAAGACTCAACATACTTCCCTCCTTTTTTCACATATTTATTCTTCACAACATAATCGACATATACATGTGGTGTAACGATTTCCAGTGGCGCAAGCTCCCCAACTTCAACAATTTCATCAACCTCTGCGATCACCATTTTTCCAGCAGTTGCGATTACTTGATTAAAGTTTCGTCCCGTATGATCATAAATAAGATTGCCTAATGTATCCGCTTTCAATGCTTTGATTAAGGAAACATCTCCTTTAATCGCATGCTCGAGAATATACGTTTCTCCATTAAAGTCCTTCTCTTCCTTTCCTTCCGCAAGCTTCGTACCTACAGCAGTTTTTGTATAAAATCCTCCAATCCCAGCACCACCACAGCGAATTGCTTCAGCAAGCGTGCCCTGTGGAACAAGTTCAATTTCCAGTTTCCCATCACTCCATGCCTGAACCGCATCCCGATTCGTTGTAAAATACGACCCCTTTGCTTTCTTCAAACACCCCGAAAGCAGCAACTTTCCAAGTCCTCTTCCTTCTTCACCTAAATTATTACTGACCACCGTCAAGTCCTTTTTGTTTGAAGCAGCCAGTTCATCAATTAGTGTGAGCGGTGTTCCTGATAAACCAAATCCACCAACAAGTAATGTATTTCCATCGTCAATAAATCTTAATAAGTCACTTCTGTCCATTAATTTTTCCAATAAACTCCCTCCAATGGTTTGCGTGCTGGGGTGATGTGTACTGTTGTTTGAATCCTAAATCATTTATATTCCGTATAATGGAATGATCATTCTGTTTATTCTTACTTTATATGATAAGGGAAATTTTATATAAAAGCAACAGTAAAATATAAATTTTCTGAATACCAATATGCTTATCATTAGTAATATTAAATTCTTAAAATTGCTATTATTATGTATAATATATTTTAAAAAGGTAGTGCTTATTTTATTTGTATGAGAATGATAACCTAACTTGACAGTAAAAAGTTCCTCGTAACGATAGAAAATAATATTTTACATATCAAACTAAACCTTGTT
>NZ_BAAKSZ010000043.1:0-21213 GCF_059698015.1 Oceanobacillus sp. NCCP-135
AAAATTAATTAAAGCCTTCAAACTGTTGATAATAAAGGAATTGGAAATTTATGTCACCAAACTTGGGTTCTATTTTCGAAAGTGAAAACTATGCCATTCCAACTGGATTTACTGAAAAAGATGTTAATATGAATGCCCCATGGCTGTTTACGGATAGTTTTTGTTTAACCTATGTAAATCATATGGCAAGGGTGGGAATGCTAGGATATAGTGGGTTTATAGCTATCAGTTACCGGGAAGATATATGTAATTACTTTTCTAAAGGGTTAAACGAAGTCAATCATCTTTATAATCAGTCACTTAAAGTTGCCCTATCTAAAGGAATAAATGCAAGGCATCCATATATTGAAGTGCCTAAAGAAACAGATTATGTGGATAGTAAAAAATATTTAAGCGGTCTCAACCCATTTAATGCTAAGCGACCATTAAATGCGATTGAAATCTCTCACTTATATTTAAATATATTGACAAATGCAATAGGGATAAAATTATGCCTTGCCTTTGCCCAAACTTCTCCCACCAAAGAAATACAGGATTTTATGCTTCGAGGAAAAGAAGTCTCGGAGAAACAAACTAAAATTTTCGTGGATATCTTATTAAAAGATAACATTGAAGCCCCACATGTACCTGATGTAGCTGTAAGCAACTCGACAACGCAAGTATTTTCGGATAAAATGATGATGTTTCATATGTCCTTGTTGATGTCTGCAGGGATTGGGAACTATGCTACTGCTGCTGCTGCCAGTCAACGAAGTGATTTAATGCTCAATTATGAACGCCTATCCCTTGAGGTTTCCAGGTTATCCAAAAGTGGGGCTGATATAATGATTAAATATAATTGGTTAGAACAACCACCAGGTACAAAAAATCGAGAAAAATTAGCTAGAAATAAAGAATAACAGAACTAACACACTGCATTACATCCTAAGTGAATAGCTTGGGATTTTTTTGCTTCAATCATGAAGCCATTGAAGGGAAACATCGTCATTCTAGTTGATCTTAAACCCATTGAATTCGTCAAAAGATGACTCAGGGAGCTCCAGCCGTTCTCAAAGTCTTCCTTTACAATCAGGATTCATAATTTTTCTAGCTTATCGGGTGCACTAAACAGTTGCTGCCGTCTTCTCAACTGTTCCCACCTCAAACTGTTTCGTAACCAAATTATAATAAAGAGTTTGTTGCTTGCGTTCAGAACGGTTCGTAATCTCAATCCCATATTCAAGCATTGGCACGAAATACGTGATGCCGTGATCAAGATAAATCTCTACATAACCGTGGTACTTTTTCTGAATTTCTTCTACTTGTTTATGCATTTCTAGCTTAATCGTCCCTGATCTTGCCGCAATTTCCTGTATCTTTTCCTCACTTAGTCCCTTGCGCTCTGCCCTTTTTTCATTTTCCTTCAGCAATTCATTGTAATATGATTCAATCCGGTCAATATCCTTTTGCAGCTGCTGCTCCTCGATCCGTTGCTCCTGCTTTCTTTCTGCATCCGCTTTGGCTTGGGGATAAGCCGTCAGCAATGCCCCTTCCATGTCCAGCTCCTTAGGGATTGGGTAATCATATAAAGGCTCCTGCATATAAATGATGCTGTTTTGCTTCTGTTTCATGGCATCCGCAATTTCACCGGTGATTAAATTGATCCATACCTGCTCGGTTATTTCCTCTTTTTCATCTGAAATCATCGCAATATTAAACTGAAAAACAGCCCAAACACCAGTAATCAGGGTCTCATTGAGAATATTGATTTTGCCGTTTTCTTCCTTTAAAAATTCTCTAATTTTCTTCAGTCGATTTGCCAACGTGCGGCGCTCTACTTCTGCAAACCTTAATGTGCTCACAGCCTGTTGATTGGCAATGGCCAGCACCTGTTCAAAAATATAGCTTCCAAACGTCACAAATTCGGACTGCGGATTTTCCTGAGCTACTTCAAAATCAAATGCAAGTTCGAGCTCTGTTCGATTCTGGAAGTAGCCTTTAAATTCTTCAGGAATCAGTACCTGGCATAAGGCATATTCCACTGGCTCCACAACGCCCCCCAATGCTTCTATTACATTGGTTACAATCTTCTGAAGCTTCACGACTTCACCTTCCTTCATCTCCACAAAATCAGTCACTACGGTCAATCAAACAGCTTGTCATCCAGATCCTTTTGTTTTATGAGTTTTTGTTTATTCTCAAACAGCTTATCTCCAATTTGCTCCAGTTCTTTTTCAACATCCTCTTCGCTGTTAGCCTGGGCCCATGCTTTCATCATTAAATCTGAGAAGTCTTCCTCATTTTCTATATCACCTAAAATAGCATCCACTTCCCCGACAACGAGTTCAAACATATTAATTTTCCGATCCAGTAAATCCAGAATATAATACTCGAGGGTATCATTGGCGACGAGATTATAAACGAATACATCGTTTGTCTGTCCAATACGATGAATCCGTCCAATGCGTTGTTCGATTGCCATTGGATTCCACGGCAGGTCATAGTTGATCATCCCATTACAAAATTGCAGGTTCCGTCCCTCACCGCCAACTTCCGTACTGACAAGCACTTTTGCCTGATCCCTGAAATAGGTAATTTGTTCCTCTTTTTCCTTTCGCCTTAATCCCCCATGGAATTCAGCTACTTGAAAACCTTCTTGCTTTAGAAGATTGCTGAGGAAAGCTTGAGTCGATTTATATTTTGTAAAGATGAGCATCTTGCCATCAAAATCATTCAAAATGGAAATCAACCTGTCCACTTTCGGATTATACTTTGCCTCTGTTTCGGCATCTGCAATCACCTGAGCTCTTTCAGAAAATCGCTTTAAAGCCCTTTGATCAAACTCCGATAACTTATCACCCGCAGCAATTCTGTTCAGCGTCTGTAGCATGGAGGTAAACGTGCTCCCCATCTGTTCTTGCAGATTTTTCAGCTGAAACCGGGTGATGGAAGGCGTATCCTCCCTGTATTTATTTCGTATAAACGTACTGATATCATCGTATAGCTGCTTTGCTTCATCAGATAAATCAACCGTGATGGTATATGCTTTTCTTTTGGTAAATTGGACATCAACATTACTTCGTTTATTGCGGATCATGACTTCTGAGATGAGACTTTTTAACCTGTCCACATTTTTTACCTCAATACCATCCTTGCTTTCAATATAGTTTTTTTTGAAATGTCGGTATGTTTTCAGCTGCCCAGGTTTTAATAGCGTAATAAGGTTATAAAGTTCCTCCAAGTGGTTTTGCACGGGTGTTGCGGTTAACAGGAAAATATACTTTTTATTAATGCCATTCACAAATTTCCAGGCTTGTGTGTTCCGATTTCTGAGATGGTGGGCCTCATCGACAATCACCAAATCATAATGCTCGTTGAATATATTTTCCCGGTGCTGCTTTCGTTTAGCCAGAGAAATGGATGCGATGACTTTATTATTCGATTGCCATGCGTCATTTCCCATTTTCCTAAACTTCGGATCATCTGCTTTAATAAAATCCTGGTTAAATTTCCGCTTCATTTCATCTTCCCATTGCTGCACAAGTGAAGGGGGGGTAAGAATAAGCACCTTTTTTACAAGACCGCGCATAATATATTCAAGCATTGCTGTTCCCGCTTCTATCGTTTTTCCAAGCCCTACCTCATCACATAGCAGTGCTCTTCCTTTAAATCGGTTGATTACAGCATTTACTGTCTTGACCTGATAGTCGAAGGTTTCTGCTTCACGGACATAAGGAATGCTGATTAGCTGATCATCATTCGCATCCACCCGGAATTCCTGCGCCATCTGGTAAAGCTGGAACCATGTTTCTGCCCCCTGATTAAAGCCTTTCATACCGTTCATGACGGTCTCTAGCCTGTCATCCTTGCCGATTTTTTCTTCTCTTATCTCCTGGTACTCCGGGTCTCTCGGAGAAGACACCTTAATGTCGCCATCTTTTGTCCGGCCGATTAATAAATAGGCTGCATTATATGGAGCGAAAAATCCTTTGATACCTCGTCCATTTAACGTACGATCATCCCAATTTACTTTAAACTTCCGAGAAACACCCCGGTCATTGGTCATCTGAAAGCTTTCTGTGACATCTGTTTCTACATCTTGAAAAAATTGTGCAAGTGCCTCATCCATTTCCATACTGTTGAGATCCAACAGTTCCGTGTCTACTTTAAATAGGCTAAGGTTCATCCTAACTACCTCCACTGTGAGACGTAACAAATTTATATCTATTTTATCATAATTAAGGAATGAGCAGTAGTTGCTTTTTGAATGGAGAAAGTTGGTAATAAGGTAGACCACTCAAAAATTTCAATTAGACAAAAATTCAGAAGTGGCAGGCACCTTAAACCAAACCAGCTGCCTTTAATGCATGAGTCACTTCTCTTTTGAAAGCGACATGCCTTGAATATTTATTTCGATACTTCTCGACAAATCCTAGACCAATACCACCACTATTTCCCCTATTCTTCAGCGTCCCGGCCATGACCACCAATAATCGGGCTGCTTTAGAATAACTGCTCCGATATTGGTTGCTGACAATGGCATCAACCTTTTTCCCTATTTCGTCCATGCACCAAGTCAGATAAAATTGCTCCTGTTCTTCAGTTAAATGAATGGATTTTTTTACGACATCTATAATTTCCCAATACTTAGATAACATATTGGTATCCCTGTAAAAACGTGAAGTTATTGTGTCTTTCCATTCCTCATGAAGGACAGTGGAATGCTTCCCATCCTTTGATAATAAAATCATCAAAAATGATATCAAAATTGATTTAGCATTTTCATTAGAGCTCCAGCCAATGGCGTCCTCACCTTCACAAATTTCATATAACTCATCATACTTACCACCTATAATTAATGCGTGATATAACACCTCATCAGAAACATGAGAAATTCCTCGTTCGATTCTATTAAAACCGTTTTCTGGTTCTGTCTGTTCTTTCTCCCTTAATTCTATAATCCTCTTTTCCGCTTCATTCCGTATCTCTTCAAAACAGTCACACGCTATTGCAGTTGTATATAATTCTATCAGATTCCCAAGTGATGGTTTGGAATAAAAGCATTCTTTGTCTCCGTACAATTTCAGTTTCTGATCATGATGTTTCTCACCCATCTTTGATAAGCATTCAGCCACTTCAGCCCTTGCAGTATAATCTTTTGGAATATTGGTCAGTCCCTCTTTTGCTGCCTCAATAATCAAATCTCCAGCACGATCCTCCATTTCCAAAGCCTTAATCCAATCCAGATATGCTTTCGGATAAATTTCTGCATTTTTTCTGGCAAATTCTGAAATACCTGCTTTACCACCTTTTAAAAAAACTGCTTCTCTCAGTAATTCGCTGGAATATATATGGTCTTGTGTTTTTAAAAAATCAATCCAATCTTCAAGAAATATATCAAAATCTTGCAAAGGTGCATCCAAGGAATCCAATATGTCACGTAATTTTATATGTGAAGTGGATGTATAATATCTTAATTCGTTTATTGCCTCATCTAATAAATCTACTCGTTCATCGGGAGAAGCATTCATGTAAATAGATCTGATGTAAAGGGCAACATGTTCATCTGTATCCACTCCGAGCATATTGGTAGGATCTGGGTCACCGGGAAAATGTCCGGGTTCTTCTCCCCATTCCAGCGTTTCGAAAAGTTTTCTATATACTTTTTCAGCTGTGAGGGTATTCCCATCCATTAAAATATCTCTTGCTTCCAGAAAAAAATCATCCATTTCCTCAGCCCAGCTTTCATCACCCCAGTCTCTTTCATCATGAATCTCACTGTCCCAGCCGTATCCATCAACATAATCTCCATCTTGCACCCTTTTTGAAAATGCATCAATCTCATTGATAAGTGTGTCTTTATCATAACCTGAATGATCTGCTTCGTTTTGTGGGGTCAATTTGCTTAAAAACGCTGCTCTTGTTGAAGGCTGCTCATCGCTTGCCCAACTCAGGATCAGGTTTCGCAAATCTTCCTCAGACAAATCATTTAACCGTGTTTTTACTTTTTCAATAAATTCATTATAACTGAGTACCATTTCCTTCTCTCCCCTCATTTTGCATTAATATTTTGGCGAAATAAAAAGAGGAGATTCAAGTTGAAGAACACAAACTGCCTTTATTCATCACAATCTCTCCTAAAAAAGCTTTATCCAAATAAGTCGACCATCATCCATAATCTCTACCGCCTTAGCTTCTGTGCATTTCTAATCATATTTATTCTTTCTTCATGGGACTTTTCAAGCGATTTTATTGTTTTTTTCCACTATAAACGGAGCATCCTTTGCTAAGGCTGGAACCTTTTCAGTTAAATATCCATACAGCGCTTCTTTTTCTCTTTCAAAAGGTATTACAGGCGCCAATGGAATTGTTAGGGGTTCTTTGCTTTCAACTAACTCTTCGGGTGTAATAAATGCAAAATTGATAAAGTTATACATCGCTCTATTCCTATCATCATCATTATGTTCATAAACACCTTCAGAATCAAGAACAATTCGATCAAATTGTGTCAATATTAGCTTGTATGGCTTCCTGTCTTTTGTTTCATAATACAACATAATTTTCAATATTTCTTGTTCCGCAAGTTCTTTTATTGCTTTGAATTTCCAATTTTTTGGATTAGGTACTTTATAAACTTTAGTCTCTTTAGATATATATAGCCATCTTACCCCACTCACTTAATTCAGCTCCTTAAATTTCAGCCACCCATAATACTGTCAACATTCGTGTTTGAATCTCATGTTTTATCCCATTTTCGTAAAAATTAGTCCACTCGTTAGTTAGCTTCATTTTCAGCCTCTCTCTGTATATACAATCATAGGTAGACTTTCCAAAATACTCAGTATTGAGAAAATCATAATCAAACATCCAATCAACTCTTTTGGCAATATTTCCCTGATATACCTATCCACCTTTAAAGCGGGACTGTGTAGTATCTCCTGACGCTGTATGACCCTATAATCACCCTGATTACACTAGATTTTAAAGTAGGAATTATTTTCAACATTTACTTTTAACAGTGCCTAATATAAATAAAAGAGAAAGGTTTGGGATTATACCCTTAGTTTTTTCTGCATTTGGTAAAAGAAAATCAGCATTTTAAATAGGGTGAAAGGATGGGTTTTGTCGATAAGGTAATAGATTTCCAGTAGTATTTCTAAGTTAGTAGGTGTTTTTTTGGTAGGGAAAAAATATACATAAGATTGGCTAGAAATGGAAGGTAAATTATTATGTACATATGGCATTAGCCAAAAAATACTCTCACACTTCCTTCTTTATTTGCTGTTGCTAAACAGTTTAGCAAAAAAGCTGATATTTGTTTTTTATCCCAAGTTAAGAAGTCACTTTCTGATAAGGAATCATCATTATCATATAATTGTTTATAGTCATCCAATACCTTTTCCATTTGTTGTATTGAGAAAGTAGCACTGTCGCCTGAACCACTTACTCCTACATAGAAATCATCTGCATCAAGTAAACTGTACAGTGTGATAGCATTATAATTCCCCATGCTAAAACGTGCATAAGCAATTTCATCTCTTGCGTTATTGTATCCTGTAATATCGTGACCCATTATTAATCCTCCTTCAAATTTAAATTTGTTGCCTAGAAATGATATACAGAGTCTTGTATTAATGATAATAAATAATTTACATAGTTATCACTCCTTTCAGGATGGTTTCTTATTAAACATTTTTTGA
Organism: Oceanobacillus sp. NCCP-135; assembly: GCF_059698015.1. NCBI lineage: Bacteria > Bacillati > Bacillota > Bacilli > Caryophanales > Bacillaceae > Oceanobacillus > Oceanobacillus sp. NCCP-135. The sequence goes on from NZ_BAAKSZ010000043.1 coordinate 7,680, forward strand.
CGAAACAGTATGATAGGAAAAAGGTGAAAAGGTAGGCTAACTCGAATTTCAATTAAGAAGTTATTCAAAAACCGGGGCATCATGCAATAGTTGTTTTTGTTTTTCAGGGATTTCAAGTTTAAGAGGTTTTAAAAATGTGAGTATGAACTAGAGGCTATATGAGATGTCTATATATAATTCCAAGATTTACCAAACTTGTCAATAGTCAATTTTTGTCCTCATATTTATGATTTAAATACGAATGTAAACACGCTACTAAAAAAACTACTTGACCCAGAGCTAAACATGAACCGATTGAAGATTCCAAGAAAATAAAAACACCTATGAATCAATATTGATTGCATAAGTGTTTTTTAGGTAGTTAACTGTGGCTTGATAAACTTCATTATTGAATGTACTTCCGAGCCTCCTCTATTTCTTGAAACCTAAAACTATTCACTAATAAAAGTTTCAAAGTAGCAGTATCTGTTTTTAAAATGCCGTCTTTCATATCTTGCGGTACTTTGCCAAACTTTTCAGTCAGAAGTTGAATCGCAGTTTCGGATAAAGCAGCCACTCCGCCTTTTTCTAAACCCTTTTCCATACCTTTTTCCATACCTTTTTCCATACCTTTTTTCATGCCTTTTTCTACGCCCTCTTCCATCCACATTTCTGCCATTGTCATGGTCATTTCGCTCCCTTCAGGATAATTCATTTCAATTTGGGTAATCATTTGTTTAACATTGCGTTTAGTTAAAGAGTTTCCGGCACTTAAAACGTAACGAATGATTGTTTCTAAATATTCTGTCCCTGTTTTCCTGTTTTCTAATTCATTCTAATATTGAATCGAACGAAGTATAGATTCTTGTAGTTTATCTCCGTCTTTCGTGAAAACATCGCGTAGAAGCGTCAATAATATTCGTGTTTGTGCTTTGCCTTTAATGTCTTCATCAGTATAACTAGATACATCATAAAGTATGTGGTCAAAATTTGGCACGTAGATTTTCAAGTTTTCAGAAAGTTCTTCGTATCCGAGTAGCATATCTCCCAAACTGGAGACTTTCTGCAAGTTGGATGCACCGTGATATATAACAAGAGGAATAATAATTGGTAACGCCTTTACATGCTCTTTGTTCAATTTCGCTTCCCATATTTCAACCATATACTTCAGAAGCTGCAATGCTTGATTTTTATCAGGATAGCTTTTATGTTCAAACAGAAAATAGAAATAGCTTTCTTTATCTAAGATATCTACTCGAAATAACAAATCAGAGAAACTTTCTTCGAGGTCTGGGCTGATAAAACTGTCCTTTTCCGGTTTCAAGGTGTCTAAGTTAACAACTTGCATAACCGATTCCGGTAAATAATTCGCCAGAAAATCCTTTGCCGTCTCCACATTCCCCATCGTTTCTTTAAAAAATTTGTCGTGTGGGTTTTGAATCTTCACGTACAGAAACCTCCCTTTCACCAAACGTTCAATTTCTAATCATTACTTCCTATTATACAGTCCAATCTTATACATTGCTAACTCAAGGAAAACAGAAACAGAGTAAGCAGGATTTTAGGTCGCCCTTTACATTACATTAGGCGACGACGACTTCTTCAGGAGGTATCCTATGCTTCATCTGGATAATAATAATCTTTTCGTAAACAAACCTCTCGATGTGTAAGTTTCTCCCCCTTAAATCGCAGCCATATTTCATCACCCGCCATGACACCATGCGTTTTTCGTACAATCCCCCAACGATTATATGCTGATAAGCCAAGGGCAGCCAATAACTCGCTTGCATTTTCACGTGTTGGTGGAAACGTACGCCATTTTAACCACTTCTCGATTCATCTAAGGAGATAAACCCTTCCATTTCCGGTGAGAACTGCCTGTTAAATCCCGTGATAAAATTTTTCACATAAGGGAGTGGACTATTTCCAGGCTTCAAATCAACACTTGCTATCACATCATCAAAGAACATCACATCAAACTTCATATAGTCAATCACCCGACTTCACCTCTGCGGAAAAATTATCGATTTTGATTCATATTTTATTTTTCAAGCGATTCATCCATTTACGTAAAAGTTCATAATACTGAGGTAGGTTTGCAAAAATTTCTAAAGCTAATTCTTCATTATACGTATGGACGGTCAAATTGCGATGGTCTACCATGTTTAAGCCGAGGATAGTTTCTTCCTCGGAGAATAAGCCAACTTCATGGGACGACCGAATTACTCCTTTCGGGGAGCCAACATCAATACCTTCAACATCATAGAGAAATTGTTTAGCAGCTTTCCAGCAGGATTCAAAGCTATATTCAAATCTTTGGATTGCAGCATCTCTTTCAATTGCTGAAGGCTCTGTGATTCCTACTAATTCATGAAAAGTCACTAATGCTCTGTCTGAGCTCTTAAGTCGTTCGTACAATCTCTCCATACGATCCCCTCCTTATCCACTTTTTCCACTAATTCTGAGTTTGCTTTTGATAGATCTACTAAATCAACCTTATATGGTAGTGTGGATTCTTCAATTCGTTCACGTAGCTCTACCCACTTTTCCATTGGAATTTTTTTTTGGGGCTGTAGTGCAATATCAATATCTGAGGTTCTTTTTTCTTCATTACGAGCCCACGAACCAAAAAGATAAATACTTACTGGGAGATTTTTTAATGTATCAAGCACTATTTCCCTAAGCTGAAATAAAATCTGATCCCTTTTTGAAATATCAGGCTTCATAATCATACCCCTCGCTTGAATTTTATTCATTATACATGCGTGTTACATCTGATAAAATATATGAAAAAAATCTTTTTTCTACCATAATTCCCGAATAGAGTTACTTGAAGCCAAGAATTGAACAGTTCTGTTAATGACCAAACTTTTCCTCTAACACTGCATAGTTACGATAGTTGTTTTTATCCAATCCAGTTTTTCTGGTAGTGATTAAAAAAAGCACACCACAATAATGAGGTGTTTTAATCATGATTTTATTTAGATGTTGCAGCGAGTTCATTATTGGACTTCAATTGAATCATGGCTTCTGCAACATCTTTAACACTCAAATTTAAAGCGCAGAAAATTTTATCATACGATTTCGTTGAAAGATTACCAAATCCGTCCTCTGCACGGGAAATTGTTTTTAAGCCCGCGTTTGCTTTTTTGGCAAGTTCTTGTTGCGAATAACCACACTCCATGCGACGTAAAAAAATAATTTTTGCATAAACAGGAGATAAACCTTCCAGGGATTCTTTTAGATCAGGATGGTCTTCTTTTAACAAAGAAGTGATTATATTCGAAAGATCTTTGGTTTTTTTCATTATTCCTCAACTCCTTCTACATAGTGTTCAGGATTTTTCTGCACCTTTCTATACATCTGAAACGTTAGATCCCTCAATAGATCAGTTTCATCAACTTCCGGAATGCGCATTTTCACGAAAACATAATAGGATTGTCCTTTGTGTTCAAAAGGGAAGAACAAAAAGCGCAGGATTGTTCATTTCCATTCATGCATAACGCAGCTCGTAAAACGGAATGACTCTTAGTGGTTTTACTAAATGGTAAGACTTGGTTCTTTGCTCTCCGTTAAAAGTGATTTATTTTTAGATCGTGGATTAATGCGTGTTTCTAATGGCTGTACACTTAATAAATTAAATGCACTGTTAAGAAATATTAAAGTAATTTCGCATCAGAGGATTCCTTTGATTCCTCGTATAACCGATTCAGTTACATCCCAACAACCTCCTCCCCATTTTCATTATAAGATTATGTACTTTAATATTCATTGTATATCTATTTTATCATATAAGACATGGATTTTTTAATAATACATGTCTTATATGACTTGTATCTTCCCTCTTTATTAAATTTATAACACTGCGCTACAATATTAGAAAGTGGGAAACAGGCTCCAAGAGTTCCAAATACTTATCAAAATCGAAAATTATATTTTAATAGGGAGTTAATTTAGAATTGTATAGAGTAACTTTTTTGAGAAGTGGTCTTTTACTTTTTTCTACACTGAGGAACGCTAATTTGTAGTAACAAAAACCGAAGAAGTCAGTAAATAACCATGGAAAACCTTAGCCAAAAAACACACTTACACTCTCTTCTTTTTCTGCCGTCTCTAAACAGTTTACTAGAAAATCCATAATCTGTTTTTGATCCCAAGTTTGAAATTCATTTTTTGACAGGGTGAAATCATCATTACTGCATATTTGATTGAAAGCATCTAAAGCTTGTTCAATTTGTTGTTTTGAAAAAGTGCTACTATCTCCTGATCCACTAACTCCCGCATAGAATTCATCTGCATCTAGTAAACTGTACAGTAATGTAGCATTATAATTCCCCATGCTAAAACGTGCATAAGCAATTGCTTCTCCAGCTTTATTGTGTCCTAAAATATCATGACCCATTATTAGTTCAACTCCTTTATCAAATTTAATCTTTAAACCTGAAACAATGGCCAAATAAAGTTCTTAAATAAATTGGTTTATCACTCCTTTCAAGTTGATTTACCGGAAAAATTTTTAATAAAAAAAGATAAAAAGGGATCTTAAGAGGGTCAAAACAAAAGATTATTTACGAAGTCGTTTAAAATTAGAAACATCATACATTTGCAGTTTTATTTTTTAGGGATTTCGGATATGTTGGATTATGTTAGAAAACTTGCCATTCGTTAAAGGATTCTTTAAAAGCGCTTTTTGCTTTCTTAGAAACCTTATACTTTGGAGTTCATGCCTTATTTCAATGAAAAATACCATTCGTCTGCGATGTAAATATTCCGAAGTATTGCTTATGTAGTAAGAAATATAAATGTACTTTCTTTCCTGCTAAAATGGTAAGTGAGAAGAAATCTGAGGTTGTTTAATAAATATCATAATCTATTAAACTTGTCAACCAATAATAAATTTTAAGTTTTCTTATCGTCGTGGCAACAGTTGGTACTACGAACCAATCGGGGGTTACCGAGTACTAAACCAATCAATTTTCGACTTTTACAGAAGGTTTAGTTCAACTTCGAGATTGGTTAAAATCTCAATCTTGCGTCCATGTCTGTATGGAATCAACGGGTAAATACTGGCACCCTGTGTTTAACATTTTGGAAAACGATTGTGAAATTGTTGTCGCTAATCCGAAATACGTTAAGGGTATCCGTGGTAAGAAATCCGATATAAAAGATTCAGTTTGGCTTTGTGATTTGCACAAACACGGTTTGGTTCCTGGAAGCTTTATACCGCCTTTAGAAATTCGTCAAATTCGTGATTTGATGCGGTATAGATTGAAGCTCATTAACTTCAACTCTAGTGAAAAAAATCGTGTTCAGAACTCGCTTACCGTTTCCAACATCATGATTCCCAGTGTGGTTTCAGATACGTTTAGCGTAAGCTCCATGAAAATAATCCAACATATTCTGGATAACCCAGACAATACAGATTTCGATATTGTTTCCATGTTACATGGAAGTATGGAGCACAAGGCTGAGACCATCGAGAAATCTATTCAAGGAAACCTGACAAAGCCACAGTCCGATAAAATACGTGTGTCTCTAGATCATATGAAAAGTATTAAAAAGCACATCAAAGCTATTGAATCTACTATTTTAGAATTGGCTGAGCCTTACTTACCACAGATCGAAATACTTTTATCCTTGCCAGGAATTAAAAATAAATTTACCGCAATTGCTATTCTTGGTGAAATTGGTATAGATATGTCTGTATTTCTTTCCCAGAAACATATTTGTTCTATGGCAGGACTCACACCGCAAAACAACGAGAGTGCTGGAAAGAAAAAATCGGTTCGTATTTCAAGAGCTGGTGTTTATATCAAGCCTTTATTGGTTCAATGCGCAAATGCTGCCATCCAAAGTAAGGATTGTACCTACTTCCAAATTCGCTATAACCAAAGAACAAAGGCGCAGGGCGCCCGTTTAGCGACGTACGGACTGGACTAAGCCGCAGGAGATAAAGGAAACACGGCGACCGGAGGAAGCCGATGTTGACTTATCGTACGGAGGTGAAGGAAGTCTGCTATGGCTTTAGCGCTGGAGCCGGACGTGGCTGATTCGGTTGTTTTGTTATCCACAGCCCACAAATTTTATAATTTCCTAGACGATTAAAAAGCGACGTGGTCACAAAAAAGCGATTATTGCGATAGCCCATAAACTACTTATTTGTATTTACAATATGATTGATAAGAACGAGCCATTTAATGAAGAACTATACAAAATCGATACCAAGCCAAAACCAAAAAACACTTACGCACCACAGATTACTGAGGATATGGCTATTCGATACTTGGAAACTTTAGGCTATCAGATACCCGATAAACGTGTGAAAGGTTAACCTATTATTTTAATGAATATTACCAATACTCAGCCTTTTATGTAGGCTTATTTTGCTATGCACTTTTTTAATTATGATGTGTTTTTACGTTCTTTCAAACTATCTATCACCCTATTTGAGAAAGAGAGCCAACGATTTAATGCACTTAAATGGGATATTGCTTTCTGATAAATACCTGGACGTATAAGATGTGTGAAAAATAACTGGAGGAAATTCTATTTATAGTATATCATCATTTTTTAAAAGAACAAGAGTTCCGTTCTTGAGATCGTTAATCTAGGAGATTTTTATGTATTGTTAAGGGGAAAAATTGCTGTCCACCAGTTTTTCAGCTCAATTGCCTTTTTTCATTTCTTCTTCCGACAGGCCAGTTATAAATGCTAATCTAAGAAGGTACAAAAGTGTGGTATATCACGGTTATGCTGAATACTTGAAATCAGTGGGGGTTTCCCTTCCTCCCTCCCCCACTGAATGTTAGTACCTCATGGTATGACCTAAAGGCCCTTGAACAGAATCAGGAAATTTACGGGCTTTTTATACCTCATGGTATGACACAAGGCCCTCCCCCACCTTCACGTTTGGGATTTTTCACGCTTGGAGGTGGGGGTATTACAGCCCGTTAATGCGTGATAAAAGAGATACAAGAACTACCAAGACATTCAGATATAAATACAACTATGGATATATACCCACATGACAAAGAACTAAATCCAGAATGTCCTCAGATTTATCAAAGAACTCAGATAAGTACAAGGGATTCCAGACTCTGTTACATCTATCGTCAAAATAAGTCCTTCAATACTGTTTGATTAATGGACGAATGTAAACACGCTACTAATAAAACTACTTGACCGTGAGCAAAAACATTACCAGATTGAAGGTTTTTAGAAAACTTGGCATTCGTTAAAGGGATTTTTTGAAAGCATTGTTTGTTTTTTTAGAAACCTTTATATTTTGAAGTGCAAGCCTCCTAAGTGAATGAATGCTCATAGCTTGCACTTATGCAGTAAGAAAGTAGTTATGCTTTCTTAACTTCAAAGAAAATAAAAACACCTATGGAATATTGATTGCATAAGTGTTTTTAAGCGATTAGCAGCTGGTTCGTCAACTTCACTATTAAATATATCTTCGTACATCCTCTACACTTTCGTATCTAAAAATATTATACAATACAAGTTTCAAAGTAGTCGTGTCGGAATTCATGATGTCGTCTTTCATGTCTTGAGGGATTTTCCCGAACTTTTCAATCAACAGTTGAATCGCAGTTTCAGATAAAGCCGCTGCGCCACCTTCTTCTCTGCCTTTTTCTCTGCCTTCTTCTCTGCCTTCTTCTCTGCCTTCCTCCATCCACATTTCAGCTAATGTCATGGTCACTTCGCTCCCTTCAGGATAAGTTGTTTCAATTTGATGAATCATTTTATTGACGTTGCGCTTCGTTAAGGATTTACCGGTGCTAAATATATAGCGCATAATCGTTTCCAAATATTCGGTCCCCGTTTGCCTGTCTTCTAATTCGTTCAAATAATGAATTGAGCGAAGAATTGACTCCTCTAATTTATCTCCATCTTTCATGAATATATCACGGAGCAGCGTCAATAGAATCTTTGTCTTTGCTTTTCCTTTGATTTCTTCGTCGGTAAAAACAGATACGTTGTAAAGCAAGTAATCAAAGTCAGGCACGTAAACTTTTAGGTTTTCGGAAAGTTGGTCATAACCGAGCAATAATTCGCCTAAATTTGAAGGAGTGTTCCATTTATCTACACCATGGTAGATAGTAAGCGGAATGATAATTGGAAGCGGCTTTTTCCGCTCATTGTTCATTTTCGCTTCCCATATCTCCACCATATATTTTAGTAGCTGAAAAGCGATGCCTTTGTCTGTGTAACTTTTATGTTCAAATAAAAAATAGAGATAGCCTTCCTTTCCGGAAACATCTACTTGAAACAATAAATCAGAGAAGTTTTCTTCGAGTTCTGGGCTGATAAAACTATCTTTTTGTGGCTCCAAGGTGTCTAAGTTAACAACTTGCATAACCGATTCCGGCAAATAATTTGCGAGGAAATCTTTTGCCGTCTCCACATTTCCCATCGTTTCTTTAAAAAATTTATCGTGCGGGTTTTGAATCTTCACTTACAGAAACCTCCCTTTCACCAAACGTTCAATCTACAGTCCTTATGTTATATTATACATTCTAATCCTGTTCTTTGCCAATACATACGAAACAGTTGTTGTAATTTTCACATCTAAACCACTCGTTAGACGCAATCCTAAATTCACTCAATCAGCTGATGGAATCAAGGCTACTGAAAATTAATCAGATTCACTAATCAAAACCTGAACTCACTTAGAAAACAGCCTAACTACTTACAAGAATAGCTAGACCAACTAGATAAGCTTTCAACCAAAAACAAAAAGGCCTCTCACCAATTCAGCGAATTGATGAGAGACCTTCATATTTAGAGTGATTTACTGGTGACTATGACCAATGAAATGACCAAGGTAGGATGATAAACGCTATAACCCATGATAATAATAGGGTTAAGAGTTTTTATTACATCATGCCGCCCGTAAGTTGAGAGTGTGTAATATCGTTAACGAGAGGTGAAAAAAGTGCGGTAAATCAACGTTTTGGATATTTTTGACTGTAACATCTTTAACGGGGATTTACCGTTTTTTATGGGATTGCGTTAGCATTTTGTTAACGTAATGCCAATATTAAATACACATTCTTTTATTCTGTTGGAAAATAAAATGGGTTAAAGCCGGTTTTAGTTTCCGAAACTAGATTCTCAAAATGATCGGGTACTAAATCTAATTTCCCATATTCTTCATCATCAAACATAAATAATTGTAGATTCTCTTTTCCAATTGATTCATACGCAGTAGTGATTACTTTACCTATCGCTTTAGAATTACCTTGATCAAAAGGCTTTGAAATATGGTCAATAACTAATATTGGAATAAGAGGATACTTCTCCTCCTTCAATAACATTTTTAAAAAACCAAAGTATCCACATAATTGTATAAGTGTATGCCTCGCCATACTTCCAATATAGTAGTTTACATTTTCGTTAATTACATTTTCATTTTCATTCAGTACTGATTCAGTTATCATCGGTTGTAATATATTACCTTTCTTATAATACTGTATATTAAACCCTTCTTTGTTTGTATCATCTTTAACAACAGACGAAATGTTACTAGCCGACTTGTAAAGTTCTGTAATATAATTAGATAAGTCCTTTATTTTTTTGTGGTCATCTGAGTTCTGTAATATCTTTAATTCCTCACGAATTGCTTTAATCCTTTTCCTTTTCTCTTGCAGTTCTTTTTCACCAGAACTAATGGGTGTAGATAAATACTCCTCTATCACCGTAATTGCTCTTTCCTTTTCTTCCAATGTAAATAACCTAAATCTAGAATCATTTCTTCTGATTTCAGTTTTTATAAGATTTCTCTGTTTCCTTAGTTCATTTATTGTTTTGTCACTTATCGTGTATTTACTAAAGGAAATTGTTGAATCAAGCTCAGATATTAGTTTTTCAAGCGGGGATACTAAATATTCAAATGCATTATTTTCGTCTAATAAGTTGTTTAACTTTTGTAATAGAAGCTTTCTATTCTTATTGTCTTTTTCAAATTGCTTTGAATCAGAAATACTATTTTCATATATCTTTATTTGCTCAGAAATATTATTATACATTACTTCTAAATCAGCAATATTTTTATCACTTTTCTTTCTAACTACTGCCTGCATATCTTTTATATCATTAATCTGTTTTTTTATATCATCTGCATTTTTTCCAGTATACCAAGAATTAGATCCTAGCTTTTGAAGATTATTATTCACTTGATTACAAATAAAATCATACTTTGCAGTATTTGTTTCTAATTCCTTGGCCTTTTCTAATAAAATCTCCAATTCTTTTTTTAGCTCATAAATTCTTTCAAGATTATTGTTAAAAATAAAATTTAAAATAGGCGATAATTTTATTGAATATTCTATATCACTGCTTTTATCTAGAAAGTCATGTATAGCACCTTGCCGTTTCTCACCAAGAAAATTAAACATTGTAAATGTACGATAGGTCAATTGTTCATCAGTAAAATTCCGTAATTCTCTTAAAGATTCAACGTTAATTGCGAATATTGAATTCAGTCTATCTTTGTATTCTCTTAAACTAATATAATCTTCTTCAGTTTCATTAGAGTACTGCAAATAGTTTATATTTGGATCTCTAGTTCTAGCAATCTTATATTCAATGTCGTTATATTGAAAGATCATTGTTGCCCTTTCTAAAGAATCTACATACCAAGGCTTTTTTCTAATGTCCTCCGAAGATCCAAACATGAAGTCGATAAAGTTATAAAATTCTGTTTTCCCAGAGCTATTTTTACCTTTAAAGTAATTAATACCCTGAGAAAATTTATATGTATATTTTTCACCATTAGTACCTATCATCTCTAATGAATCTATCTTAAACATTATGAATTACCTCTTTCATAAATTGCTTATCTGTCATACTTTTACTAGCCTCTATTGCTTTACCAAGAAAGTTACTCTCCTTGTATATGGCTTCTTCAATATTATTTTCTAAGAGACCATAAATCATATTATTTTTAATAATGACCAATTTATTAGTATGAAGAAGGTGAATAGCTTTTAAAATAAACTCTATATTATTACAATACTCTTCATAATCACCTGTAAGTTGCGAAATGCATTTATAAATGATATCTTGTGTATTATTAGCGTTATAAATTGCTTTTGGAAAAAAACGCTCTTTTTTAATTAGATATGCAAAAACAAGTGTCTTATTCACACTTAATTTTTCGTGGGTATATAACATTTGTAAAATAATATCACAATATATACTTACTTGAACTGATTCCGCTTCAAGTTTCAAGTTTTTCATTTTCTTAGTCCTCCCAAGAAATCTGTATATCCTTAATTCCATCCTTTGTTAAATATATTCCAGAGCCAAAACGAATTTGTTCATTGTCAGCATACGAATTACTAAGCCTTTTTGTTTCCTCTAAACGATTAAATGGTATATCTCTTTTATTCTTTTGCAATTGAAACTTTGCACTTTCAAAATTTTCGTATGTAGTTTCTTCAATGTCCTTTATTTTCCCTAACTTATTTGACTCCATATACAAATATCTTAGATTTTCATAGTATGAACAAAATCCTAAGTGTCGCTCTACTAAGAAAGAAGGCATATCGCACGCAAGTAATTGCTTGTATTCTCTAGAATTAGCAACTTTTAAATCATTAAAATCTATCGTGTGGAGCTTTTTAAAATCTGCATAAAGAGGTTTAGTAACTTTCTCTGTAATTCTGGTTGTAATGTCTTCAACTGCCATCATAAAATCATTATATGTTATTATATTAGGTTCTTTATTATTAATGCTTTCCATTACTTGAACAGTGACGTGTTGAAGCAACTCTTTTATTCTATAATAATAAACCACGCTATTGACAGCGCCTCTCCTAAAATGTACTGTGCAACGTTCCGCTATTTTTTGATCTATATCCATTAAAGATACAAATTCATATTTATCTTTAATGGAAAGATATATTTCTTCGAATTCATCAAAGCTATCCTTGAACATATTTTTTACTTTAGTAATAGTAGCTCTAGAATCCTTTAAGGATTCACAAATTATACCATACATTTCCTTTGCGGATTTGTTAAACATCACATCTTTATTCTCATACTCATCATCTGTGAAAAGAACATATCTATTAACCTTATTTTTTGAAGACTCAAGTAGAATCCAATTTAAAAGCACCTTAGTTGCTACTCCTTCGGTAATATTAGTCCTTTTAACTTGAACTGCTGTATTTGAATCTTTACCCAAAATTTTGTTACTAAAATCATCCTGATAATTATCTATTTCATCAGGTTTAATTTCTTTTATATTTACATCATCGATTGTCTCAAATTCTATTTGCATGCCTTCCTGTAGCGTAAGTATATAGTAAACATATACTCTTATTTGATAAGAAAAGCCAGCTAAACTATTAATTCCACTTTTATCCTGTGCAAATATATGCATTAATTACACCCCATAACTTACATAATATGCTTTATAAATTATAAATAATCACTTCTTTACTTATCTATTTTCTTATTACTAATTCTACAATACTTTATGATTTTATCCAATATTCGGTAATTTCGAATGCCAAATAGAAGTATAATGGGATTTGGATATTGGTTTTAGAGAAACACAATGTTTTGACAATACATCAATGTTGTATTGTCAAAACATGGAGGAAAAACATTTTCATTTCGGTAGCATATTCAACTTTCTATCAAATAATCTAAAAACCCCTACTTTATTACTATTCTGATATCATTGGTGAATTATGTCAATTCTATTTAATCATTATTAAAATAATAAAAGGACGGATTTTTATATGGGAAAAATACGTCCTTAAAATTTTGCTTGCCATTTGCATCTATGTGCAGAGTGTATATGACAACATATAGATACTGGGAGGTCACATTACTAATAGAAAATCTAATAGAACCGTAAGTAAAAAATCGACAAATACACCTGATCCTATCAAGAACTTTTTATTTTTTCATACATCTGCATATGTAACTCTTAATGGTATCTACAAAATCCATTTTAGATTCATCTATAAGATTATTTTCTTTGTTCATTAGATAAATAGCTTGGAAGTTTATTTTGAGTGTAATCAATAGTTTTTAAATTGTTTTTATTTAGCATTCTATCTGCTTTTCTCTTATATAATACCTTCCATACCGATCCCATTCTCCCTTTAGATTCTTTTTTTACCCTGTTCCATTCTAGCTTTAAGTAAACTTGCGAGAGTTGTATTAATTGATTATGTAAAAATTCCATTTCTTTTAAAATTTTATATGGAACTTTTGAGAAGTTTTTATTAAATTCTTCAATATTTTTGTTAACCACAGTATATAACTGGTCCTTAACTTTTTGATTATTTTTTAATGTTATTTTTATATCCTCTAGATTATTATCGTTCAGTAAATCCTTAATTTCTCCCAACATTTCATTAAAAATTTCTAATTCATAGTTTTTTAAAATATAGTCTACCTTCTTACTATAATCATCAATTTTTATTAGTTCATTTACTTCATATACAAGTTCCATATTCTTATAATTTAAGTTTCGCACCTTGATAACTTAATAAAAAGAGCCTTCTTAAATAAGATAAAAAGACATAAA
>NZ_BAAKSZ010000044.1:0-19831 GCF_059698015.1 Oceanobacillus sp. NCCP-135
TTCAAAAAAATAAAACCTTTATTTTTTTGCTCGTAAAACTAGAAAAGTGGCACATCGCAAAAAGCTCAAATTAAAATGAAGTTGACAGATGAGGCAGGTTTTACGTATAATTACAAAGACTGTCGATAGGATAAGTTTTTAAATTGGATATTTCATCCTTTTCAGGAGGTGCAAGATAGATGAAAAGAACGTTTCAACCAAATAATCGTAAACGCAAAAAAGTACATGGCTTTCGCACACGCATGAGTACTAAAAACGGACGTAAAGTTTTAGCTCGTCGTCGTCGTAAAGGAAGAAAAGTATTATCTGCATAGGCCACTGAAAATCAGTGGTCTTTTTTCCTCTTACAGTGAATGTATAAAAGTTCTCGTAAAAATGATAGATCGGGTTGGGAATCTTCAACGAAAGAAGATACGACCTGGAAAGGAAAATATTTTCCTTTTTTTGAATTCGTTTTTATAAGAAATATTCGAAAATAGCTTCATATGCTGTTTTCTTACATAAATTATGGATGGACAAGTATGTAGGTGATTGCTAATAAAGGTGATAAGATGAAAAAGGAATTTCGTATTAAAAAAAATAGAGAATTTCAACACACATTTAAGCATGGGAAGTCTTTTGCAAATCGGCAGCTTGTCATATATTATGTACAAAAAGAAAACCAGGAGCATTTTCGTATAGGGCTTTCTGTTGGGAAAAAAATAGGAAATGCTGTTGTACGAAATCGAATTAAGAGATACCTGCGTCAGGCCTTTTATGAATTGGAGGATTCTATTATAGAGTCCTATGATATTGTCATAATTGCAAGACAGCCCACCAAGATGATGGGTTATAAAGAAATTAAGAAAAGTTTAGTTCATTTATTATATAAAGAACGATTACTAAAAAATAATCGTAAATAACCTAATTTATAATAGATTCTTGCACTTATTTGAGATAAAATAGCATGTAGGAAAGAACACATAGAATTTACCTATTGAAGCGACTTTTATGTTTCGGTAGTTAGGAGGAAACATTTTGCGTAAAAAGTATGTAATGCTCGTCGTCCTTATTGGATTACTGGCAATACTTTCAGGTTGCACAGAAATAAATGAACCGATCACTAAAGAGAGTGAAGGTATTTGGAATACTTACTTTGTGTACCCAGTATCTTGGTTGATCACATATTTCGCTAATTTATTTAATGAAAACTATGGTTTATCGATTGTAATCGTAACAATTATCTTTCGCTTAATATTGTTACCATTAAACGTAAAGCAATTAAAAAGTTCGAAGGCAATGCAGGATATTCAGCCAGAGCTGAAAGAAATTCAGAAAAAATACAGCTCTAAGGATGCAAATACACAGCAAAAACTGCAGCAGGAAACGATGGCTTTGTTTCAAAAACATGGGGTAAATCCACTTGCTGGGTGTTTGCCAATCTTTGTTCAAATGCCTATATTAATCGCAATGTATCATGCAATTATGCGTACTGAAGCAGTTAGTACACATAACTTTTTATGGTTTGAATTAGGGTCACCGGATTATATTTTACCATTAATTGCCGGTGCGGCTACATTCCTACAGCAGAAATTAATGATGGCAGGAAGTCCAGCAGCACAAAACCCGCAAATGATGGTAATGCTTTATGTCATGCCAATTATGATTACTGTTTTTGCATTCTTCTTCCCAGCAGCATTAGCACTTTACTGGGTAGTAGGTAATATCTTTATGGTTGCTCAAACGATTTTAATTCGTAAACCAATGATGACTACTGCGAATACGGATACTGGAGGAGACAAAAAGTGAGAGAACTAACTGCCAGCGGACAAACAGTTGAAGAAGCGGTCCAATCAGCATTAGAGCAGTTAAACACAACAAGGGACCAGGTAGAAATCGATGTAATTGATGAAGGAAAAAAGGGATTACTAGGTTTATTTGGATCCAAGCGTGCCTTTGTTAAAGTTACAATCGCCAAAAATCAAATCCAAGAAGCAGAGAAATTTATTAAAGAAGTAACAGGTAACATGAATATAGAAGTCGATATTATTACAACCATTAACGGAAATGAAGTTACTTTTGAAATGAATGGTGAAAATATCGCATTATTAATTGGTAAACGTGGTCAGACACTAAATGCTCTGCAATATTTGGTTCATCTAACGTTAAATAAAGATGGCAAACAATTTTATACGGTTACATTAGATGCAGAAGGATATCGTGGTCGAAGAAAAGAAACACTGGAAGCTTTAGCACTAAAAATGGCCGAAAAGGCAACACGGCTGAACAGGAAGGTAGCACTTGAACCAATGCCGGCATTTGAGAGAAAAATCATCCATAGTGCTCTGCAGGTACGTGGTGAGGTTTCTACCTACTCTGATGGGGTTGAACCACATCGTCATATCGTGATAAAACCATAAGGATAAAATGAATTCCCGGGAGAACCCGGGTTTTTTTATTATAATATAATAAAAAAGTATAGAATTGACTAAATTTGCCAGTATCTTCGCCGAAATCCGGTAAAGTTGAGAGAGAGGTTTATGAAGTTGAGAGAAGTGTGCATGAAGTTGAGAGACTAGCCCATGAAGTTGAGAGAAGAACCTATAATGTTGAGAGATAATTGTAAATTCCCTTGTTTTCTCTCAATTTCGCTCTAGTTTCTCTCAACTTTTACCCAATATCTCTCAACTTCTCCCCAATATCTCTTAACTTTTATCTCTAATTAGGACGATCATTTCTCCAACACTTCTTAATTACTAGCTACCGCTTTCGATCCCGTTCTTAGCGTATATTTAAGTGTATTACATTTTTTTTCAGTAATATGTGATTTCCTTGTTATTTTGGGCATGATGCTTGAAAGGAGGCTGAAGCCGTGCCCGCCGCCAATGTTTCGTAATGGAAAACAACCAAACGGGTATGACGTCCTTGTTATTAATTACGAAGGCTAAAAGCAATTGTATTTTGATGGGGCGGGCGCTGTGCAGTCCCAGTATTTTGATGGGGTGAATGAAGTACTATCCTCAGACCTTAATAAGGCTATATAAAAACGCTTATCCACACTGTGTATAAGCGTTTTTAAAATCAATTTACATTATTTTTTTGTGGATAAGTTTATTTTTGAATAAAACTATGGTATTCTATTTTGTTAGTGACGTTAAAAAATTATAATTCGTTATTAATATAGATAGAAGAAGTGTTGGAGGTGAAAGTGATGGAGCCTGATACAATTACTGCAATATCAACACCAATTGGGGAAGGTGCAATTGCAATTGTAAGATTGAGTGGTTCAGAAGCAATTTCAATTACTACGGAATTATTTCGTGGTAAAAATTTAAATGAGGCAGATTCCCATACCATTCATTATGGAAAGATAATTGATCCGGAAACAAAAGAGGTTGCTGAGGAAGTAATGGTTACCGTAATGCGTGCGCCAAAAACATTTACACGTGAAGATGTCGTAGAAATAAATTGTCATGGTGGGATGGTTGCAGTTAATCGTGTTCTGGAAATAATATTAAATAAAGGGGTTCGGCTTGCTGAGCCAGGTGAATTCACAAAACGGGCATTTCTACATGGGCGGATTGATTTATCACAGGCAGAAGCAGTCATGGACTTAATTCGTGCAAAAACGGATAAGGCTATGTCTGTTGCTCTCAAACAGATGGATGGGCGATTATCTGGATTAATTCAGCGTTTAAGGCAAGATTTATTGGAGACTGTTGCCCATGTGGAAGTAAATATTGACTATCCCGAATATGATGATGTAGAAGAAATGACCCATGAAATGATGCAGAAGAAGACGAAAGAGGTTTATAAGGAAATTGAATCACTTTTACAAGTGGCAAAACAAGGGAAAATATTACGGGAAGGACTTGCAACAGCGATTATTGGACGTCCCAATGTAGGGAAATCCTCTTTAATGAATACCCTTGTACAGGAAAATAAAGCAATCGTGACTGAAATACCTGGAACAACTCGGGATATTATTGAAGAATATGTAAATGTGCGTGGAGTTCCACTGCGCTTAGTGGATACTGCGGGTATTCGAGAAACAGAAGATATTGTCGAAAAAATTGGTGTGGAGCGTTCTAGGCAGGTGTTAAAAGAATCTGATCTTATATTATATATGTTAAATTACAATGATGTGTTAAATGAAGAAGACGTTAAGCTGTTTGAAGCAATTCAAGGATTGGAATATATTGTTGTCGTTAATAAGACGGATCTAGAACAAAAACTTGATTTAGAAAAGGTAAAGGAAATGACTGAAGGAAATCCTGTTGTAACGACTGCTTTAATTGAGGAAGAAGGCGTGGATGAGCTTGAAGCAGCGATTGCAAAAACGTTCTTCGCAGGTGAAATTGATACAGGTGATTTAACCTACGTCTCAAATGTAAGGCATATTCAATTGCTGAAGCAGTCTAAAAAGGCTCTGGAAGAAGCAATGGAAGGCATTGAACTGGGAATGCCAATGGACATTGTTCAAATCGATGTAACGAGGACATGGGAATTTTTAGGCGAAATAATTGGTGATACAGCAAGTGACAGCTTAATTGATCAGCTGTTCTCACAATTTTGCTTAGGGAAATAATATTATTTTCCTCTCTAAAACAAATTGTAACAATGAAAAATACCGTTAGCAGTAGAAATACACGAAGACTCCTTGAAAAAGAAAGTTACTTTTTGCAGCTTATGTAGTCTTCCATGTCTTACAGGGGAAGGGCATCGGTAAGACCTCTAAAGACGTGGAAAGCCATCTTCGAAAAGCGAAGTGTATTTCCATTGCGAAGGCTTAATAAAAATATAATCAGAAAGGATGAAAAACAATGACATATAGTGCTGGTCATTATGATGTAATCGTTATTGGTGCTGGTCATGCTGGTGTAGAAGCCGGGGTAGCTGCAGCAAGAATGGGAGCAAAAACGTTAATGCTCACATTAAATTTAGATATGATCGCTTTTATGCCATGTAATCCATCACTTGGTGGACCTGCTAAAGGAATCGTTGTACGTGAAGTTGATGCACTTGGTGGAGTTATGGCAAAAGTTATTGATAAAACGTATATTCAAATGCGTATGTTAAATACAGGAAAAGGGCCTGCTGTACAAGCATTACGAGCACAGGCTGATAAACCTTTATATATAAAAGAAATGAAAAACATTATCGAAAACGAAGAAAATCTAACACTTCGCCAGGGAATGGTGGATCAATTAATTGTTGAAGATGGCGTATGTAAGGGTGTTATTACAGAAACAAAAGCTGCTTATCATGCGGAAACAGTTATTATTACGACAGGAACTTTTATGCGAGGAAAAGTATTAATGGGTGATTTGGAATATGAAAGTGGCCCAAATAACCAACGTGTATCAGTAAAGCTATCAGAGCATTTAGAAGAACTTGGATTTGAGCTTGTACGATTTAAAACGGGAACGCCACCGCGTGTAAATAGTCATACAATCGATTATTCAAAAACAGAAATTCAACCAGGGGATGATAAGCTTCAAAGTTTTTCATATGAAACAACAGAATTTATTACAGACCAAATCCCTTGCTGGTTAACGTATACGAATGAATTTACCCATCAGGTCATTAACGAAAATTTACAACTTTCAGCAATGTATTCAGGTATGAAACGTGGTACAGGCCCACGATATTGCCCTTCCATTGAAGATAAAATTGTTCGTTTTAATGACAAACCACGACATCAAATTTTCCTTGAACCGGAGGGAAGAGACACAGAGGAGGTATATGTACAAGGATTGTCAACATCTTTACCTGAATTTGTTCAGCATGAAATGGTAAGAAGTGTTGAGGGTCTTGAAAATGCTGAAATAATGCGTGCAGGCTATGCGATAGAATATGATGCAATTGTTCCAACCCAGCTATGGCCAACATTGGAAACAAAAAAAATTCCAGGTCTATTTACAGCTGGCCAAATTAATGGCACTTCTGGTTATGAAGAAGCAGCCGCACAAGGAATCATGGCTGGAATCAATGCAGCGGCAAAAGTACTGGGCAAAGAGCCTGTTATTTTGGATCGTTCCCAGGCCTATATTGGTGTATTAATCGATGATCTTGTAACAAAAGGGACAAATGAGCCTTATCGTCTGTTAACATCACGAGCGGAATACCGTTTATTATTGCGTCATGATAATGCAGATCTTCGGTTAACTGAAATTGGACACGATATTGGTTTAATAACAGAGGAACGCTACAAAAAATTTGTTACGAAAAGGAATTTAGTGGAAGAAGAGAAAAAGCGTTTAAGTAAAATAACGATTAAACCGATGGAAGAAAATAATAACGTGATGAAAGAAGCTGGTGCAACTCCTTTAAAAGAGGCAATAAAAGCCTATGATTTGCTGAAGCGACCCGAGCTTTCCTATGATTTAGTTGAACGAATGATTGAATCAAACCCTACTATTTCTCCAGAAGTTAAAGAACAGGTAGGAATTCAAATCAAGTATGAAGGTTATATTAAGAAAGCAAATGAGCAAGTTGCCCGTATGTTAAAAATGGAAGATAAAAAGATTCCTGAAGATATTGATTATGATGATATTAGAGGAATTGCTACAGAAGCGAAGCAGAAGCTTAAAAAAGTACGACCACTTTCAGTAGGTCAAGCTTCCAGAATATCCGGGGTAAACCCAGCGGATGTATCTATATTGCTTGTATATATTGAACAGGGTAATATAGCAAGAATTGCCAACTAATTAAAATGCTGCAGAAGATCACCAACGCTGGTGATCTTTTGTACCATTAATAGAAAGGGAATATCATTATTATGAATCCAGAGCAATTTACCAAAGCGTTAATTGAACAAGGAATAACATTAAATGATTATCAATTGGAACAATTTTCCATATACTTTGAAACGTTAGTAGAATGGAATGAAAAAATGAACCTTACTGCCTTAACTGAAAAAGAAGATGTATATTTAAAACATTTTTATGATTCCATATCAGCAGCCTTTTATTATGATTTTACAAATGAAGTACATATATGTGATGTAGGTGCGGGGGCAGGATTTCCGAGCATCCCGCTTAAACTGTGCTTTCCCCAATTAAACATAACAATTGTTGATTCATTACAGAAGCGAATTGGATTTTTAAATCAGTTAGCGGTTAAATTAGGCTTACGTAATGTTGCATTTTATCACGACCGTGCTGAGAATTTTGGCAAAAATGTAAAATTTCGGGAGACGTTTGATATTGTAACAGCTAGAGCGGTTGCTCGGATGTCGGTATTAAGTGAATTATGTTTACCATTAGTGAAAAAGGAAGGGGTATTTATTGCAATGAAAGGTGCACATGCAAATGAGGAAATAGAAAATGCCGAAGCCGCCATTGAAATATTGGGTGGGGAAGTGGTTAACACTTTTTCATTTACATTGCCAAAAGAGGATAGTGAACGTTCGATTGTAATCCTAAGGAAGAATAGAAAAACACCAAAAAAATACCCAAGAAAAGCAGGTACTCCAAATAAAGAACCGATAGAATAATAATTCTGATAAATAGTAAGATAAAAGCTGTTTGCGAAGTCCCAGTATTTTAATGGGGCAAATGAAGTTCAGTCCCAAAGTTAAAAAAGCCTAGATAAATAATGACACCTAATTATACAGCAATATATTTTTTGTTATTCCATTCTTTTATCGCAATAAGTATGGTAATATAAGATTAGAAACTGAAATTGCCTATTAATTTCGCACAACAGTTTTATGTTGTCGCGTTTTTTCTTTTTGTCTCTTTTTCATGTTATACTAAATTTAATAATCTTTTAACCTTACAATTAATTGTTTCACGTGGAACAATGTTAATATACATAGAGAAAACCCCGTTAATCTTAAATGAAGATAGAAAACTAAGGTGGTGTCAGATGATGGTAAAGCCTTTTAATCGAATTTTTGGTTTGGGAGATAAATCAGTTTCTGAATCAGAAGAAGAAAACTATCATCCAGATGAAGTAATTCAGCTTCCTGTTAATAAAATTGAACCAAATCGATTTCAACCAAGATCTATATTTAGTGATGAAAAAATAAAAGAACTAGCTCAAACGATAAATACACATGGTATGATCCAACCAATTGTGGTTCGAAAATTGGATACAGAAGATGATAGGTATGAGCTTATTGCTGGGGAACGAAGATGGCGTGCCGTTCAAACATTGGAATGGAACAGCATTTCAGCAATTATACGTGAAATGACGGATGCAGAAGCAGCTTCGGTTGCTTTAATAGAAAATCTACAACGTGAAGAACTGACTGTAGTAGAAGAGGCAACGGCATATGCTAAACTATTAGAACTTCATTCGTTAACACAGGAAGCACTAGCTCAAAGGCTGGGTAAAAGTCAATCTTCCATTGCAAATAAGCTGCGATTATTAAAGCTGCCTGAAGAAGTCCAACAAGCTTTACTAAATAAGGTCATTACGGAAAGACATGCACGCGCATTAATAAAATTAAATGATTCTGATAAACAGAATAAAGTTTTACTCGATATTTTAGAACACGAGTTAAATGTAAAACAAACGGAAGAGCGAATTGCTAAAATGGAAAACCCCCAAAATGATTCAAAGAAAAAGCGTACAAAATTAAAAGGGTTTAATAAAGATATTCGAATAGCGATGAATACGATTCGTCAATCATTAAATATGGTTTCAGATACAGGAGTTAAAGTAGAATCTGATGAAAAAGAACTTGATGACTATTATCAAATTACTATTAAAATACCAAAAAAGAAATAATTCATCTATTTTAAATGCTAGATAAATACCCATCCATATGAGAAAAATGTTAAAGTGACTTTCTAGAGGTTAGAAATCAGAATTGAGGAAATCGGCAAAAGAGCCGATTTCATTTAACCTTTCTTACTCTTTTTAGAAAAGATGGGTATTTTCTAAAATAATATTAGACAAAAATGCAGATTTCCTTCCAAAATTATCTAAAATTCTTCAATGATATCCTAAAAACCCAAAGCAAATTAAGAATGTATAACATAAGTGAAATTAATAGTCGTTTTCATAGAATTAGTGATAAAATAGGTAGTATACGTATTATAAACATAATTTAAACTATAAAAATTGCCATTGTAATAGGCGAAAATGCAAGTTTTCTAATAGGTAGGTGTCAACATGGGAAAAATAATATCCATAGCAAATCAAAAAGGTGGTGTAGGAAAAACAACTTCATCGGTTAATTTAAGTGCATGCCTTGCTCAATTGGGTAATAAAGTATTACTTGTAGATACAGATCCGCAGGGAAATGCTACGAGTGGGGTAGGAGTAAATAAGGCGGATGTTAATAATTGTATTTATAATGTTTTAGTAGAAGATTTACCAGCTGAAGAGGTTGTTATACCTACAAACGTAAGCAACTTAGATATAATACCTGCAACTATTCAACTTGCTGGTGCAGAGATTGAATTAGTCCCGACAATTTCACGGGAAATTCGCTTAAAAAAATCATTGGAAAAGCTTAAAGATCATTATGATTATATAATTATTGATTGTCCGCCTTCTTTAGGTTTACTTACCATTAATGCATTAACATCATCAGATAGTGTTTTAATACCAGTTCAATGTGAATATTACGCACTGGAAGGTCTAAGTCAATTATTAAATACAATACGCCTGGTTCAAAAACATTTGAATCAACAATTAATGATCGAAGGTGTACTGCTTACAATGCTTGATGCACGAACAAATTTAGGGTTACAGGTGATTGAAGAGGTAAAAAAATACTTTCAAGATAAAGTCTATAAGTCTATTATTCCAAGAAATGTACGTTTGGGTGAAGCACCAAGTCATGGTCAACCAATTATTACGTATGACCCAAGATCTAAAGGTGCAGAGGTTTATCTTGAATTAGCTAAGGAAGTGATGGCCAATGGCGAAAGGGTTAGGTAAAGGTATTAATGCTCTTTTTCCTGAAATTGAAAGTCCAGAAGATGAAACAGTTCAGGAAGTTTCTATTGCTGAATGCAGGCCAAATCCTTATCAACCAAGAAAAACATTTCATGCGGATGCAATCGAGGAGTTAAAGGATTCAATTCTGGAATACGGTATTATTCAGCCATTAATCGTTCGAAAAAGTATTAAAGGATATGAAATTGTTGTAGGCGAAAGACGTTTTCGTGCAGCAAAAGAAGCTGGCCTTGAAAAAGTCCCTGCCATTATAAAAGAATTAACTGACAGTAAAATGATGGAACTTGCATTGCTGGAAAACCTACAGCGTGAGGATTTAACTCCAATCGAAGAAGCACATGCATATGCCAATCTAATGAATGAATTAAAAATAACGCAAGAGGAATTATCACAGCGTTTAGGGAAGAGTCGTTCACATATAGCCAATATTGTTCGGCTTCTCTCTTTACCGGATCAAATTATTGCATATATTAACAACGGAGAACTTTCGATGGGGCATGGACGGGCCTTGTTAGGTTTAAAAGATAAAGACAAACTTCTTCCGTTTGTTAATAAAATACGTCAGGATAAGCTGAATGTGAGACAGGTTGAACAATTAATCATTCAGCTAAATGAAAAACCAAAGCCCAAAAAGGAAACGTCCAAGAAAGATGTTTTCCTTTTGGAAAGAGAGTCTGTACTTAGAGATCGCTTAGGTACGGGAGTAACTATAAATAGAGGAAAACGAAAAGGAAAAATAGAGATTGAATTTTATACCGATGATGATTTAGAGCGTATCATTGATGTATTGGAAAAATAATAAGTGATTATTTATTAACAAAAGACTGACGACCATACTTCGTCAGTCTTTTGTTATAATAAGAGGAAAGATCAAAGGGGGATCATCAAATGATATATTTTGATCAAGCCGCATCTTCTTTTCCAAAACCTTCTGAGGTTGGCGAAGCAATGGTTCATTTTATGAATAATATAGGTGCGAATCCAGGTAGAGGAGGACATTCACTGGCCAGAGAGGCTGAAAGTATTATCAATAAAACAAGGGAAAAGGCAGCTGAATTATTTGGCTGTAGTAATCCAAAGAAGGCATTATTTTATTCAAATGCTACTATTGCACTAAATCAAGCAATGAAAGGTCTGACCTGGCAAAAGGGTGATCATATTATTGCTACATCTTTTGAACATAATTCAATTAGACGTCCATTGGAATTTCTAAAAAGGGAATATGGGGTATACGTTTCTTTTATTCCATGGAATGATGATAGCAATCATTTTATTGACTCGGTGAAAAGAGAAATGAGAAACGAAACGAAATTAATTGCTATGACACATGCTTCCAATGTTACTGGTGCAATCCTTCCAATTGATCAAATAATAAAAATAGCCAAGGATAGCAATGTATTAACATTAATAGATGCATCACAAACGGCAGGACATGAAACGTTACATATGAAAGAACAAGGAATGGATATGGTAGCTTTTCCTGGTCACAAAGGTTTGATGGGACCACAAGGTACTGGAATGCTGCTCATAGAAGGGGATATTGATTTATCTCCATTACATCATGGAGGGACAGGGAGTTATTCAGGCAATCCTGATCAGCCTGATAAGTACCCCGAAAAATTAGAAAGCGGGACATTAAATACACCAGGAATTGCAGGTCTATATGCTGCTTTAACTGCATATGAAAAACGAAAAAATCAAAATGTTCCACGTGAAACAATTTTAACAAAACAATTGGTAAAAGAACTAAAAAATATACAAGGGGTTACTTGCTATGGACCAGATGGAGATCAGCATCGGATGCCGATGGTTGCATTTAATATAGACAGGGTAGACTCACAGGAAATAGCTTTGATACTGGATTCGCACTATAATATAGCTGTTCGTGCAGGTTTGCATTGCAGTCCGCTAGCACACCATACATTAAAAACAACGGAACAAGGAATAGTGAGAGTGAGTTTAGGTATCTATAACACTAAAACGGAAATAGAAATATTTTTACAGGCGATCAAGGAAATAGCTGCAGCATACATTGAACAATAACATAATGGAGATGGCGTGATGGTATTATATGGAACATTAGTAAATGGAGCATTAATTATTGTAGGAAGCTTGCTTGGATTATTTTTCACTAAAATACCTGAGAGATATAAAGAAACGGTGATGCATGGAATAGGGCTTGCTGTATTATTAATTGGATTACAAATGGCTTTTTCAACAGAAATAATTATCGTTGTCTTATTAAGTTTATTAACAGGGGCAATAATTGGTGAGTTTATTCACCTAGAAGAAGGCCTAAATCGTTTTGGACAATGGATAGGTAGTAAGTTTACAACAACAAATGAAAACTTTAGTGTTGCCCAGGGTTTTGTAACTGCATCATTAATCTTTGTAATTGGAGCAATGTCGGTCATTGGTGCATTAGATAGCGGAATACGTGGAGATCACGAAATATTAATTACCAAAGGGGTTATTGATGGATTCGTTGCACTCGTATTAACCACAACTCTAGGTTTTGGTGTTATGTTCTCTGTTGTTCCAGTTGTGCTTTATCAAGGAGCAATCGCATTACTAGCGACACAAATTGAGAAATGGATTCCGGAGGCATTTTTGACTGGAATGATTGTAGAATTAACAGCAGTGGGAGGACTTCTAATTCTGGCAATAGGGCTTAATTTATTAAAAGTAGTGAAGATTCGTATAGGAAATCTATTACCTTCAATAGTGACTGTCGGGTTTATTTATTACATCTATCAATTAATTTAGGATCTGAGAAAAGAGCGTTTAGCATATTTCTTAAGAACTGGATTATCCTGCTAATAGAGGAGAGTCACAATGCAACAAGTAATGAAAATAACGTATGAAGGAATAATGATTCTTCTTGTAATGCTTACAATCATCACAATTTGGGCGGAGAATACATACAATTCAACAATAAATTGGATTGTATGGGCAGTGTTTTTTATAGATTTTACCATCCGATTTATTTTAACGAAGGAAAAGTGGAGGTTTATTAAACAAAACCCTTTTCTTTTAATTGCTATCATTCCATTTGATCAGTTTTTCCAAATGGCTAGAATTGTAAGGATCATTTATTTCTTTCGGATTAAAACAATTACCAAATACTATGTAACACCATATATAGAAAAATTAACCTACAGAACATTGATAATCGTTTTATCATTATTGTTCTTCGTATTATTAGCTGCATCCCTTGTTGTTTGGAATGTGGAAAGTACTGTAAACACTTTTTCCCATGCACTCGTTGCAGTATTTAGTCATTTGTTATTTTTTGGTCACCGAATATTTGCGATAGAAGATCCAATCACGATATGGATTTTAACAGGAACTTCTATAGTAGGTGTTGTATTACAAGGATTGGCATTACAGTGGGCTTTCAACAAAACAGATATACTACTTAAAGGTAGAACAAAGAAGCATTCCACATCCCGGGATGTTAAATCGGGATGATGATACTAGAAAGCACCACGCTATATCTAAATTACGCAATGCTTTTATATATTATAAAAAGAGGATGGACAAATTCAAACTTTCTGTTCTTTTTTCTGCTGTAAGACGATTGCTGGCGATGAATAATTGTATTTTAAACGCTGATCGATTGCATCTAATAAATCTGCAATTTTTTCTGCCATATCCACTACAATAGATAATCTTGTGTTTTGCAGCACAGCATACTCCATAAATCCGCTAATATTTACTACGCCGGTAATATGAATATTTCCAATTGATGGCAGAGGCTTGTTTAAGGCGGCTCCAGGCTTTAATGATCCAACTCCTGCAATTAGGTGTTCTACAGAAGTAGCTTTACCGAGACATGCATCTATGGCAATAATAAACGGGTTTCTATGGTTTGATTTAATTTCATTCGCATATTCTGTTAAATTCGTTGCATGCACTGGTTTATGTAAGGTGCCATAAACTGTTATATGCTTTGGTTTCATTTCCGAAAAGAGTGTTCCGGTTAATGGACCAAGCGCATCTCCAGTTGAACGATCCGTTCCAATACAGACAACTACATATTCACGAGGGAGATCTGGCAGCCATGAAATAATTTTTTCACTCATTGTTGGAATTAAAGCAGCATCTGTATGTAACATCCGAAGGTCTTCATTTATTGGACTAAAACGTTTCTTTAGATTCATAGCTTATCCTCCACAAACATATTGGTATAGTATACGGATATTTTTATCGTTCTATACATAGATTCTAAAAATATTGGAGGAAAAGCGATGGTGCGTGCAGGTCTAAAATGGATGTTTTTAATAATTGGCACAACAATTGGAGCAGGGTATGCCTCTGGCAGAGAATTATGGCAGTTTTTTGGGCATGAAAGTGGACTGGCTATTGTTCTGTTTGTCCTGTTTTTTTCGATAGCTAGTATTGTGATAATGAATGTAAGCTATAAGAGAAAATCAACACATTATCTTCCTGTATTACGTGAAATTGTAGGGAATAGACTTACGAAAATTTACGATCTAATGATATTTTTATATTTGTTTACCACTACGGTTGTGATGATTGCGGGTAGTGGGGCAACAGGACAGGCGTTTAATTTCTCCTACTGGTGGGGAATAGTAATTATAGTCCTTGCGCTCATTGTTTTATTCATGAAGGATATTAATGGTCTTTTATCTATAAATCAATTCATTCTGCCGCTTTTACTTGGTGGTCTTTTGTATATTTTATTATTATTTACGCTGGATCAGGAACTGGCATTGTTTTCACATTGGCATGAACAGAGAAACTGGACGGCAGCTTTTCCATTTACAGCATTAAATATACTCCCATTAATAGCTGTTTTAGGAGCAATCGGTAATAAAGTCAAATCAAAACAGGAGATATGGATTGCCTGTATTGGTAGTGGAGCTATTTTGGGTATTATCTCATATATATACAATAATAGTTTAATACAAATTGCTGATGAGATATTATTATATGAGATTCCTCTATTTGCAATTTTAAAAGGGTATCCATTTGAAATGCTTGTTTTTATGAGTGTTTTACTTTGGTTTGCAATTTTCACAACAGCAGCAGCAGGAATCCTGGGAATTGTAACAAGAATGAAGGACTTTTTTAATCTGCCGTTATGGTTGATAGTTGTATTAATCTTAGCTACAATGGTTCCTTTAACAACACTTGGATTTTCTACATTAATCAGTTATATTTATCCGATCTACGGGATACTGAATCTATATGTATTAACCAGATTATTATTATTTCCTATTTGGAGTAATATGGAAAAAGCCGAGTAAACATATCCATTCTTTAAAAGGTAAAAATAATATTGTAAACTATTCATACTAACTATATATAGCATATGAAGTGGAGGTTTTGTAAAATGGATACATTCAATAAACAATTGGAATCACTGTGGAATTATATTACTGGGCCAGAGCTTTGGCTAACAGTTGGAACAGGTATCTTAAGAATAATAATTATAGTAGTTTTAGCAGTTACTATTGTAAAGGTCAGTAGAAATGTTGTTAATCGACTTTTCAAAAGCAGAGAAAAGGGTCCCATTCGAATTACGGAACGGCGAGAAAACACGCTTAAAAAGTTAATCAAAAGTGTTGTCGCATATGTTGTTTATTTTATTGCCTTTATCATGATTCTGGATAATGTGCTAGGTTTTGAAATTGGTCCCCTGTTAGCAGGTGCCGGTGTTGCTGGACTAGCGATTGGTTTCGGTGCACAAAATCTGGTTCGAGATATTATTTCAGGATTCTTCATTATCTTTGAGGATCAGTTTTCTGTCGGTGATTATGTAGCGGTTGCCGGAATAGAAGGGACAGTGGAGGAAATAGGTCTTCGTACTACGAAGGTATTGAGCTGGACAGGTGAAATGAATGTCCTACCAAACGGAAATGTAACACAGGTAACTAATTATTCTGTTCATAATGGCCTTTCCATTGTGGATATTAATATACCATATGAAAGCAATGTTTATGATGCTGAGAAAATAATTAATGAAGTAGCAGCCACCTTACCCGAAAAATATGATTTTATCATAGGTACTCCAGAGATTATTGGTGTTCAAAATCTGGATGTATCACATTTTGTTATTCGTGTGATAGCTGATACACATCCTGGTTTCCAATGGGCAGGTGAAAGGAATATCCGTAAAGAAATGCAGGATAAACTATATAAAGCAGGTATTGAAATTCCTGCACCGCGTATTGTAATGTACTCCAAGGGTGAAAAGGAAAACTTTTTAGCAAATAATCGAGAGCGTGAAGAGTGAATTTGCTTTATAATGGAAGAAAAAAGGAGATCACCAAATGGCAGAAAAGGAATTTGGATTGAATGATGTTGTACAGATGAAAAAACCACATCCGTGTGGGGAAAACCAATGGAAGATTATTCGTATGGGAATGGATATACGAATAAAGTGCTTAGGCTGTGATCATAGTGTTATGATTCCGCGTAGAGATTTTACGAAAAAGATGAAAAAGGTACTGAAAAAAAGTGAAGAATAAAGAAATTAAAAAATTGGATCTTTCATAAAGTACGGGGAAATTAATAGTTTTGTTTCTTTAAAAACACATTATACCGGTTCCGAATAAACCAACCTTCCCCGCAAAATGTGATTGAATAAAAAAATTAAAATTAGTTAAAATTGACTAGACTGCTTGTAAAATAGTAAAATAGAGGTAGTAATAATTAGAAAAAGATAAAATAATAGGGTAAGAAGCAAAAATAGGTATACTTCGGTTGCCTATTTTTGCTTTTTGCTTGCTTGTCATTTTATTTTTTAGTATCTATAATTAGGTTACTGAGTTCATATGAGTGGAATCCTTAAGGAGTTGAAAGTTGCATGGCTTTGACAGCAGGAATTGTCGGACTTCCCAATGTAGGAAAATCTACACTTTTTAATGCAATCACACAGGCAGGAGCAGAGGCGGCAAATTATCCGTTTGCTACGATTGATCCGAATGTTGGAATTGTGGAAGTACCCGATGATCGCTTAAATAAATTAACGGAATTAGTTAGACCGAAAAAAACAGTGCCAACAGCATTTGAGTTTACAGATATTGCAGGTATTGTGAAAGGTGCAAGTAAAGGAGAGGGGCTTGGTAATCAATTTTTATCCCATATTCGTCAGGTTGATGCGATTTGTCAGGTTGTTCGTTGTTTTGCAGATGATAATATCACACATGTATCCGGCAAAATTGATCCCATTGATGATATTGAAATCATTAATTTGGAGCTTATTTTAGCTGATTTGGAAACAGTGAATAAACGTTTTCAACGTGTTGAAAAACTGGCTAGACAAAAGGATAAGGCCGCTGTAGCTGAATATGAGGTGCTTGTTAAAGTGAAAAACGGGCTAGAAGAGGAAAATCCAGCAAGAGCTTTGGAATTTACAGAAGAACAATTGAAAATAGTTAAGGGTCTTCACTTGTTAACAAGCAAGCCAACATTATATGTAGCTAATGTAAGTGAGGAGGAAATAGCAGATCCGGATTCAAATGAAAATGTTCAAAAAGTAAAAGAATATGCAGCAAATGAAAATGCAGAAGTAATTGTAGTTTGTGCAAAAATTGAAGAAGAAATAGCAGAGCTGGAACAAGAGGAAAAAGCAATGTATCTGGAAGAGCTTGGCATTACGGAATCTGGCTTGGATAAGCTTATTAAGGCTTCTTACAACTTGCTGGGCTTGGCCACATATTTTACTGCAGGTGAGCAGGAAGTGCGAGCGTGGACTTTCCGTAAAGGGATTAAAGCACCACAGGCAGCAGGAATTATTCATACCGATTTTGAAAAAGGCTTTATCCGTGCAGAAACTGTTTCCTATGATGACCTCGTAGAAGCAGGAGCAATGGCAGGGGCAAGAGAAAAAGGTAGAGTTCGTTTGGAAGGTAAGGAATATATTGTAAAGGATGGCGATGTGATACATTTTCGGTTTAATGTTTAGAAGCTGGCTGGTTTATAAAAAATTGACGGGCGATTGCTCAAGAGGCAGCACAAAAGCAACAACTTATATGAAACAACGTTCAGGTAGAAAAACGTAAAAAAGGATCTCTCGAAAGCTTGTTTTTTAAAAAAAGATTTGGTATAATACACTATTGTGAGTAATGTAACTATAGATTACTCCTTGCTCTATTAACCAAATAGGGCCGCTAAGACCAAAAGGAGGTGTAACGGATGAGAAAATACGAAATCATGTATATCATCCGCCCAGATATTGAAGAGGAAGCTCAAAACAATTTAGTTGAGCGTTTCAACAAGATTTTAACTGATAATGGGGCGGAGATTGAAAAAGTTGATCGAAAAGGCAAGAAACGTCTTGCTTATGAAATCAATGACTACCGTGATGGATATTATGTAATCATTAACTTCAGCGGTGATGAAAGATCAGTAAATGAATTTGATCGCCTTGCTAAGTTCTCTGATGATATTATTCGCCATATCGCTGTTCGAGAAGATGATCAATAAGATCTTATAATAAGGAGTGGTTCTGATGTTAAATCGTGTCGTACTTGTAGGCAGGTTAACGAAGGATCCTGATTTACGTTATACGCCAAACGGAGTTGCAGTAGCCAACTTTACGATCGCAGTCAATCGACCTTTTTCCAATCAGCAGGGGGAGCGTGAAGCTGATTTTGTTAACTGTGTTGTTTGGCGCAGACATGCCGAAAATCTTGCCAACTACATGAAAAAAGGAAGCATGATTGGTGTAGATGGGCGTGTTCAAACACGAAGATTTGAAGGGCAGGATGGAAAGACTGTATTTGTTACAGAGATTCTTGCAGAAAGTATACAATTTTTGGAATCAAAGTCTCAGGGAGGACAACAGTCATCAGGATTCCAGCAAAACAGAAATCAGAACCAATTTCAAAATCAAAATCAGTTTCAGCAAAACCCGAATCAACAAAATCAACAAAATCAAAACCAGAATCAAAACCAAAATCAGAATCAAAATCAAGAGGATCCATTTAAAAATAATGGAGAGCCTATCGATATATCAGACGATGATTTACCATTTTGACCAGCGTTCACTGTGTAAGTGGTTAAGATGTGTAGAAAACCTTGGTATATCAAGGTTAATTGATGATTTAAACTGTGTAAAAATTATGTGTGTATAAGCGTATGTCAAAAAGATTATACGTAGTGTGTAAAATGTGTAAAAAAGTGTGTAAATAAAGAAGGATTTTTGTTAAACACCATCGAATCTATTATATAAGTGGAAAAGTTCTACATAGTGTGTGTGGAGAACTTGCATAGGTGATAATCTATGTATTCACTTAGGTAATAGGATTGGTGGTGTTTTTTTATGCATTCGTATTCATTGGAAAAAACTATAAGGGAAAATGGTCAGTATTCAGTTGTGTTAGTAGATGAGGACTTAAACATAGTGGAAGAAGTTGCTTTATTCTTACGTTACCTTGAGAGTAAGGGAAGAACATTAAACACGGTAGAAAGCTATTGTAGGGATTTGAAGGAGTATTTTACTTGGCTTTCCAAGAAGGAATTGAAATTTTATGAAGTGAATAAGCGAAGTATGATTTCGTTTATTGACTTCATTAAATCCGAGGAAGTTGGAAAGAAAGAAGAAAAGTCAGGAAGAACAATAAATAAGTACCTTGCAACTGTTGCTTCATTTTATAATTATTATGAAGGTGTTGGGGGATACATTGATGATAATCCTGTAACAGTAAAAGAAAAGTCACAAAAGAATAAATACTATGTGCATACAGTTAATAAAGGTAGTCTAAATATAAACTTCTTTAGGCAAAAAGAAGAGAAATCAAAGAATACAAAGAGATTATTTCGTAATCAAATTGATTTACTTTATGAAGGGTTTGATAATTTATCTAACGATATTGAAATAGTTGCTAGAAATAACCCGAGTTTGGTGGTAATTATTGCCAATTATTGACATATCAAGGGTCAGAGGCATGTAAAAAAGAGC
>NZ_BAAKSZ010000045.1:0-18785 GCF_059698015.1 Oceanobacillus sp. NCCP-135
GTTATTATAGACTAGGTGGGGGACTTTTCAATGACTATCGTGGTCCAGTTTTAGATTACTATATACATTCGATTTTTGGTATGACAACGCTAATACTGACCAATACTCTAGTAAACAAGTGGAGTATCAACAGTTTATTAAATCCAAATAAAAGTAGATCTAGATAAAAAGACTTATAAGGACTGATACAACGGGGTTTCAACCAAAGATGAATCTAGCAAATGTTTGCCAAATCCTTCCTTCCAAGGCTTTTAGGGGAATGGTGGTAAGCCATTTCCTTTCAGCTATTCTGCCCCGTTAATACAATACAATAAGCGCCACTTGCCAATTGCGTATAAATATAAGTGTTTATACATTTTTTCATTGAGAAATGATATAAAGCGATTTATAAACTCACTGTCCAAACATACATCATTGAAATACAAGAAACAGAAAAAGCGTATTTAAATAATTTAAAACATTGAATATCAAATATGTATTTATTTTATTGTATAATCGTTGGCAGTATATCGGGAAAAATTAAAGTTCCTTCCTCAGTAAAAATGAGATAAGGTTCTTTATATCCAAGATAATGGACATAAAATGGATATTCTTCATATAAGTCCTTTGTGTTAGTCAATAAGTTGCAATAAGGTATGAAACCTAATTTACCCTCTTTTGAATAGGTATACACTTCTATTCCTTTCTCGGTAAGTTTACGTAATCGAACCTTTGTTGTTTCATAGATTTGAAAATTAGTACAATCTAATAAATCCATTAAGTAAGCCTTCTTTTCTATAATTACAGTATATTTTATAATTATTAGTTGTCGGTTGTTATTTTATAGGAACGTAATCCATTTCAAATATATCTGCATGATCCAATTGACGATTCTCTTTCCCTATGATTTTTCCAACCATCTTAGTATTTAAATAATGACGATATTTATTTGCTTCACTTTGATCCTCAAATACCTTACTGATTATAATATGATCCCTAGCGTCAAAACCAATAACGACATGAACTTTCATATATTTTCCTCCATTTGCCTTTAACAATCAAGTAGGCATTACCATGAGGGGCGATAATCTTCTTTGTTACCGTTCATTTCTTATTTCTAAACCATTTATCCCATAGTTCATGGAATAGAAAGTTATATTTAATCATTACCCCATATCCAATGACTAGACTAACAATCAGACCGGGATATATAGGCTGATTAAAGAGGAGATTTACTATAACCATATATGTTCCCGCAACATTAAGACTGATAGCCATTGCGTTAATGAGAAAAGCAAGTTTAAAGAAATCCATATAGTTCACCCTGCTTTGAATTAAGTTATTTCCGTAATTATTCATTCTCTCGTTGCCAACAACTATGTATTGATTAGAATTTACAGCAATAAGCGTTAGGAATACCTTTTAGCCATTAACTCATTTTAATTTTATATACCTTCCTTAATAATTGGTTTTATATCCATTGCGCTTATATTCATGGTTTCATATTGCTCTTACCTTTATTATAACTATTAACTTATAAGATTTATACACTATTTCCTTATCAGGTCAGTTTGGAGTCATAGAAGGTAAGTTAGTGGTCATAAATGGTTAATTTAAAGACATAAGAAATTGCTAATCTTCGTATAGCAGTTTGAATGAATTGCTAAAACGTGTTAAAAAATAATTAATCAGCCCTGAAATGCTGGTAATGAACAAGGGTTAAGGAATAATTGAAACAGTGAAAGTTTCATACTTGGAGGCGGTTAGATTGAGTGTCAGTATCGGTGATACTTGTAGACTCTATAAGAAATGTAAAATAGGCGGAGAAACTAAATATGTAAGGAAATTCCAGACTACTGGTGGGAGAAAGGCTAATCCAACTAAACGCAAATCATTTTGTCGCAAAGATCGTAGGCATGAAGTAATTTTAGGTACAAAACAAGAATATAGTTTTGATACGTCTTTATTAAACCCATCTAAGAAGATAACCATCCGTGGTCGTAATCCAAATAATCATAGATATAAAAATAATGTAGGTTATGACAAAGCAAAGCAGTTAGTAAAAGAGGGTGCAGCTGGGATTGTACATAGCACATTGATTCGCCATTTCTTTAATAGAAAGACATTAAAGAAGTTCGTACTTGGACGGGATGGCTATACTTGCCATTATTGTGGCTTCTACGGTGATACCA
This sequence comes from Oceanobacillus sp. NCCP-135, assembly GCF_059698015.1. Taxonomy (NCBI): domain Bacteria; kingdom Bacillati; phylum Bacillota; class Bacilli; order Caryophanales; family Bacillaceae; genus Oceanobacillus; species Oceanobacillus sp. NCCP-135. Next base: position 2,172 of record NZ_BAAKSZ010000045.1, read on the forward strand.
TAGACCATAAAACCCCCAAATCAAAAGGAGGATTAAGCACACCAAACAATTGTGTTTGTGCTTGTATCAAGTGTAATCAAAATATAGATGATTTGAGATATGAAAGGTATGTAAAAATCGTGGAATTTTCCCAGTAGGTTAATTAATAGAATGTGAGGGATATGATTTGTTATATGATGTGGTTAAAGGAAATCGTAATTTAATTTTAATAGCTGCATCAAAACACGGGATTCATAATATAAGAGTATTTGGATCTGTAGCAAGACTGGAAGACGGACCTGAAAGGACCTTGATTTAATCGTTGAAATTGATAAAGAGAGAAGTTTATTTGATTTGATTCATTTTACACATGAAGTTGAAGATCTACTAAGTGTAAGAGTAGATGTGGTTACTGAAAACTCCATTCATAGCAGTATAAAAAGAGTTATATTAGCCGAAGCCCTTCAACTGTGAAATGATATGTTTAGTATCCCCGGATTTTTAGTTAATTACAATACCCACGATTTTCGAACCACCATCAGCCAACAGCAAAGTAAAATTCAAAAATAAAGTATTAAAGAACTTATTGAACAGTACGTAACAGTTGGAAAGGAATGGAACATATTGAAAAGAGTTATAGTAAACAAGGTACGTTGCAAAAAGTGCGACGATATTATCGAATCAATACACAGCTATGATTTTAAGCGATGTTCTTGCGGGGCTATATTTATAGATGGCGGGAAGGATTACCAGCGGTATGGCTGGGGCATGAATCAGTCTGGAAATGCAAAACTAGAGGATTTTATTGATTTTAGTTATTCAGTTTATGAGGATGATTGAATTACTAATAAAAAGTTATATTTCACCTTCATATGGTAGCGATAGATGTCTAGGACAAGTTGTCCTAGACATCTATTTGTATAAACTCTATAAAGTAGTTAAGCATCTACAATTCACCCATGAAATTTATTTAAGCGTGTATTCCCTTGCTGAACTAATATAAAATATGGTTAATTTTTTGGAAAAATTAATATTTTAGGAGTAGTGATTTTAAACATTTGTTCGGCCCCTTATTATTAGAATGTAATAAATAGAAAGGCAGATTGTATATACTATGGACAATCTCTTCAACTTCGTAGGGGATTAGTAACAAGAAATATAGTGGAAACTGATTTATAGAGAAATGAGAAAAAAGGAAAGTCAAGCTATTTGCCTTTGTTTAACCATCATTTTGTGACATAATAGAATAGAGTATGTCTACATATATAACCATATTTAAGAGGTGGTTTTAGGGTGAAAAAAATTTACGATCTAATATTAAATAGCATTGAGGATAGCGATATACAAGATAAACGTGTTTCAAAAAGAAACTTAGCAAAAGTTATTTATTATCGATTAATAATAGCGCGACTTGGAGAGGAAGACAATAATTTTTGGTGGGAATCCCGTATCTTAGGCTCAGTAGGTAGAATGAACCTTATGCCTTTTTTACCACGCACATTTTATCAACAAAGGCTAGATATGGCTCAAAAAAGTGTACGGGAGAAAGAACTACATAGCATAAGTGCTAACAAGGTAATAACTCTATTTCATTTTGGATATGACTTTGAAAAAAAGGTATATGAACCAGCTGTTAAAATGCTCGCATCAAGAAAGGAATGGAAGGATATCCTTCATGAAATAGAAACAATTGAAGGTTATGCATTCGAACCACACTGGGCTAGGGATTTTTTTAATGAACCACGTTTGGATACATTTGATAATGTATCAGGGGAATCGTATGAATTAGGCTCAAAAAGAAGGCATTTTTATATACATAATGAAGAATTAGAAGAGGTTATCCATCAATTAATTTCTGTCTATGATTATGCTAAGAAAGGCCAAGTCACAATACCGTATTATAAAAGGGTTGCTGTAAATTAATGATTAAGAAATATAGTGCAGATTTAAAAACAACAGGAGCAGTTCTTGAGGATTCACTTAGAATTCTTAACAGGCTGTCTGAATTGAATAGTATTGAGGCGTTGGAAAACGAATTATTTGAGAATAATTTGTTGCTTAAAGCCTCAAAACGCCGGATTGAGAACGTATACGGATCAATTAAAAAGAGATATTTACAGGACCTTCAAGATAAACCTGTTTCTGAAGCTCCACTCTTATTAGCAATACAAAATATGAGTAAAGAAGAAGCCTTTTATCTTCTTTATTATCATATGTGTTTATCGGATAAGGTATTATATGACTTTGTAGTTGAAGTAGTTTTCCAAAAGTACATCAAGGGCTTTTTAGGAGTCTCTAGTGATGATGCGGGAGAATTTTTACTAACTTCTTCTATAGAACATGAAGAAATGAAAAATTGGTCCGAAAGAACCTACAAGGATTTAAAAAGTGCCTTGATAACCGTTTTACTTGAAACAGGCTTCCTCTCAAATAGACGTAATCCAGTATTTAATGAAAATGTATACTTTTCAAATAGAATCTTTGGATACGTGCTTTATTTTAATAAAGATTCAATTTTGACACTTGACGACTATTACAACCACGATGATTTCAAATTATTTCTACAAGATAAACAACAAAGAAAGATGATGTTAAAGGAACTAGAGCTAGGTGGAGTCATTCACTTAGAAGAAAATAAAGAGACTGAAATACATTATAAGTTTCCATCTTTAAAGGAGTTTGTTGTCCAATATGTTGTCGGAGAAGATTAATCAAATCAAAAATATGCTTCTTAATGATCAAATAGCATGGAGCCGCCAATCAGGTGTACCCTTTATGCTTGTTGCGATTAGTCCCAGTGAACAATTATATATTAAGCCGAAACTTGAAGAAATAGAGCAGGAAGGTCAGACACAAGGATATAAAGTCGCAGTTGTTAATCTGGAAAAATTGCTTTATGAACTCTTATTAAAAGATGAGAGCGGTGATTTAACAGAGCTTTATGAATTTGAAAAAGAAGATTATCCGGAGTTTATGAAGGAATTGCAGAATACGATGCTCAACCTACTATATGAATGGATTTTAGAAAGAGCGGAAAAATTGGGTGAAAAGGGACGAATAATATTCACCCGCGTAGGTAGTACAGCGCCACACTTTAGACTCATTCAATTACTTTCTAAACTGGAGAATAAGGTATCGATACCGCTCTGTTTTTTTATTCCCGGTACAGTTAGTTCAAGGAAATTTATAATGCTCGATGATGTTGATATTAGTGGCTCTAGAGCATTTTATTTATAAAGGGGTGAGATGATTGACTAAGATACATGAAATATTTCGGGGAAATATTAATCGTGATATTAATCCAGTAGTCAAAGTTCAAGATGAAAATTTAGCCCATATTCGTCAAGAGCTAAATGAGTATGTTATAACAGATCAAATACGAGATCACTTTAAAAAGGCATTTACTAATTATTTGAATGGTAATGATTATTGTTACTGGGTTTCAGGCTGGTTTGGATCAGGTAAATCCCATTTCACTAAGTTGTTAGGGCATGTTCTTGGAAATTATGAATTTGGAGACTCAACTAGTTCGGAAGTATTTCTAACAAGGGATGAATCAAAAGATCTTCGAACACTTGTTGAAGAGATCCGTACGAAATATGAAACGGAAGTTCTAATGTTCGATATCTTAGAGGAAACTGCTTATGACAGTAATAATCAACAGCAAAGTATTTCTATTACTATTTACAAACAATTTCTTTCCTATTTAGGATTCTATAGCCATATCCTTTGGGTTGGTGAATTAGAGTTTGATTTATATGAGTCTGGGTTATATGAGGATTTTAAAAGAGAATTCGAAAAGGTAAGCGGTAAGCCTTGGGAGGAAGCTCGCCAAAAGCCCTCTCGCCAAAAAACTAAAATTGCAAAAACACTTTGCAAGATTAAACCGGATGACTATCCTTCTGAGACAATTGCGATGGACATTATTAATGATATTAAAGATGACTTTTCGATGTCTCCAAAAAGATTAATTGAAGTTTTTAAATCTTATATTGATAAGGAAAGCCGTGATTCGGGCAAAGAGAAAAGGCTATTTCTATTAGTCGATGAAATGGGCCAGTTTATGGCAAGAGATGATCAAAAAATTAGTGAGCTTCAAGGAATATCGCATCAGGTTGAAGTAACTGGGCAAGGAAAGATATGGCTCGGTGTTACTGCACAAGAAGAGTTAAAAGCTGTTGTTGAAGATGCGATTAAGTTTAATACCGAATTAGGAAAAATCGCTGACCGATTTGGAGTGAAGATTCACTTAACACCTGAAAACTTAGATACGGTTCTTTATGAACGTGTATTAAAGAAAAAAACGGAAGCAAGTTCAATTTTAGAAAATGAATTTGAGGAGTATTCGGGCAAGCTTGTATCTGTTTTACAATTTCCAGATGCTGACCGGAAGTTCCCGGAGTTAACAAAAGAATACTTTGTGAAGGCGTATCCGTTTTTTCCTTATCAGTTAGGAATTATTAAGGATATTTTTGTGAAGTTCCTACAACGTACAGAATCAAATAAAAAACATGGCGGAACCAATCGTAGCATGATCAAAACAACTCAAGGAATATTAATAAATCCGGAGAATCACTTTGATGAAAGGGAAATCGGTAGTTTCGTAACGTTGGATCAGGTCTATGCTGAAGCAAGAGCTTCTGATTTTGTTCCTTCAACCGTGATTGATGCTATAAACGAAGTCGATAAAGCTGATCCGGAAAACCCTGATTTTACAAAAAAGGTGTTGAAAGTATTATATCTCCTTGATTCAATTAACTATTTGCCAAAAACATTAGATAATTTAACGAAAATGCTTTTCAGCAGTATAGAAATTAATTTTCATGATCTAAAGGGAATGGTTGAATCTTCTCTTCAAAGACTCAGCAAGGCCGGGTTTGTGGAGAGGGAGGGTGAATTATATAGCTTTTTATCACCGGAAGAGCAGAATTTCCGTCATGATGTACTTGCAGAGCAAGAAGAAGTTGGAACAAGAGATGTTATGAAATATGTAAGGGTTACAGTAAAGGATTTATTTAACCAGAATAGGGTTTTATATAAACAAATACGTCCTTTTTCCATTAACCTAATTGCAGATGATGAAAAGTATGCCAATGGTACGGAAATTTCATTTGAGGCTCTAAGTCCGGTAATCCTATTTAATGATGAGACTCTACGTGATAAAAAGAAGCGGGAATCGATAAGAGAAGAAAAACGTATTTATTGGCTTTCTTATCCTAATGAAGAGATTGAAGATATGATTAAGGAATATCTAGCACGTCAATCTACAATAGGTAAACAAAGGGAAAAAGCAGATGAAGAAAGAATGTTCTTTTTACGAAAGGAAGAGCAAAAAAATCAAAATATGGCGTTAGAAATTAAAAGAAAAACAAAGGTATCTTTTCTAGCAGGATCGTATTTATTCCGAGGGAAAGAGTATGATTTACCAAAAGGAGAAGAAATTAAATCAATATTTGATTCCTTAATAAGCATTGTAATTCCAACTATCTATACGCGTTTTGGCGATGCAGCAGTAAAAATTAATGTTTCACATATAGATGAAGTATTTAAACAAAATATTCACTCGGCATCTGAGGTATTTAAGGAATTAAATATTTTGGATAATGAGCATCAAATTAATTCAAGTTCAAAGGTACTAAATGAAGTTTTAACAGAAATTAAGTCTCGTTATAAGCGATTTGGGGTTTGTGCTGGAAGTGACATTTTGGATTACTTTCAAAGAAACCAATACGGTTGGGATAGTATGGCCATCAGGTTTTTTGCTGCAGCACTGTTTCGTGGAGGTTTTATTGAACTAGAACTAAAAGGTAAATCAATTAGAAGTTATACCGAATCTGGTGTAAAAGAAATATTTGAGAAAGAACCACATTTTAAATCATGCCAGTTTATAGAAGTCAAAAATGTTGATCCTGCAATACGTCAGCAATGCAAAAAAATATTAGAATCGGAATTTGAGGAAAAAGTTTCTGCTGATACAATTCCGGAGTATTATGATAAATGTATTAAAGTCTCGAACAATATTTTAATAAAAATCAGAGGTTTAATTGTTACAGCTAAGGAAAACCGGTTATCGATTATTGATCAACTACAGAAATTAGAAACGGCTTATAAAGAAATTGTTAATAAAAATCATTCTAGTGATGTCATTATTTCTTTTGTAGATAAGTATCAACAATTAACAGATGAAATAAACCTCATGAAAAAGTTCGATCATTTTGTTGAAAATGATCATATGGAATCTGTACAAGAAATAGTAAAGTTTATTTCGGATGTATGGATGCCTCAACATTTTCCAAAGGATGAGGCGCAAGAAAATAAAGTTCAATCTATACTTAGTGAGATATCATCAATTGGGTTTATTGATAATTGGGTTAATATTCAAGGTGATTTTTTAAATATCAAAAATTATTATGATAAGTACTATAGAGAACTTCATTCTAGAGTAATGAAAAAAATAGAAAACATAATGAATGAAATGGAGCAATTTCCGAAATTTGATTCATTTGATGTGTTTCAGCAGAGAGAAATCCTTAATCCATTAAGTAAGCATTATGAGGAGGAAGTTCCACAGGATCATCATCGTAATTATGATTATTTAGAACAACTAGAACATGCATTACCAAGCTATAAACAGGATTCTATTGGAATATATGGTGAGCATCTTGAAAAGTTACGACAGCCTACTAATTTAACATCGGATGATGATGACAATCCGGAAGTAAAAAAACCTACTTTTAAACAGGTCGAAATTAGAGACATTATGAAAATGAAAAAGATCTCTTCTGAAGAAGAAATTCAGGACTATTTGAAAACCTTAGAAGAGAAACTAAAGGAAGAATTGAAGCGTGTTGACTATTTCTTCTTATCTTAAAAGGGATAGGAAAGGGTTGGTAAAATGAAACCAGAACAAAAAAAGGCAATTAATCGTACCATATTAAATTGTAGAGGTATTTTAGAAAGTGATATAGAAAATCGCCTTGTTACTTATGGTATTCTACTAGACGAACCTTGGATTGAAAAAGATAAATTATCACTTTCAGATGAAGAAGAGCAAATCTATAAAGACCTTCGTGATGCTATTTCTAAGGAGATGAAGGGCGGGCTTTCTGAAAGGGAGGCCCTTATCTCCTATATTCGTGAGGTTACTTATACATATTTAAATCGTATAGCCGCCCTCCGAGTTATGGAGGTTAGAGGGCTAATGGAAGAAGTACTTATTCAAAGGGAAGAATACAGTAATCGTTCATATGGAAATCGGAACTTCTTTGAGGTTGCACGTGAATTTTGCAAGTCTCAATCAGATGAGGGATTGTCTTATTTTATTTCTTTGATATTTAATGAGGTTTCCTCCGATATAGGACTATTATTTAATACGGAAGATGAATATTCAATAATTGGGCCAAGTAACCAAGCATTATTGGAAATCATTCATCAATTATCCACTGAAATTGATGAAGAATCATGGCAACAAGATGAGATAATTGGTTGGATTTATCAATATTTCAATGAAGAAGAGAAAACACAGTTATTTAAGGAAAAGAAGAAGTTCGAACAATTGGATATACCACCGGCTACCCAACTATTCACTCCTGATTGGATTGTTGATTGGATAATAGAAGGATCTCTGCAACAAACCCGCAAAGAAATTAACAATGGTAAGCTTAAAGGAAAAGGCATTGAGGAGATAAAAGTATTGGATCCCTCATGTGGAAGTGGGCATTTTCTTGTAAAGGCCTTTGATATATTCTATAAATGGTACAGTGAAGAAGGGTATCCTAAAGAACAAATTCCATTTCTAATTTTAAAGAATAATCTTTATGGTATAGACATAGATGCAAGAGCAATTCAATTAACAGCTCTTATTTTATATATTAAGGTAAGGGACTCTTTAAAGCAGAGCGGAATTAGTTATGATAATGAATATTTTGAAATGAACCTAGTAGTTGCTGATGCAATTTTGCTAAATGGTGAAAGGTTAGAGAATCTAAAAAAACAATTCCAAAATAACCCTACTATACTTAATATGATAGATATTATTTATGATGAATTCAAAGATACACGTTTAAAAGGGAGTCTTGTTCAGCCGGAAAAAAGGTTAAAACCATTAATTGACGATTATATTCAACAAAAAGAAAAAAGACTCATAACTAGTAATAAACATGAAGAATATGATCTTTTTGCTGATATGGATAATTTTAAGTTTGAACAAAATGAATCAGCTTTATCAAAGAGTGAAAAAGAGTTATTTAATTATTTGGAACAAATTTACACTCAGGCTATTCAAGCGAATGATATAAATAATTTACTTTTTGCTAATGAAGCAAGGAAATCGGTAAGATTATTAAATATACTTATGCAAAAGTATGAAATTGTTATTACAAACCCACCATATTTAGGGAAGCAAACTATGAATGAAGACCTTAAAAATTTTTTGAATATCAATTATTCAGCTGGATCTTATGACTTATATAGTGCATTTATTTTAAGATGTTTAGATTTTGTTGCAGATGAAGGGTTTATTGGAATGATAACTCAAAATACCTTTATGTTTAAGCCTACATTTGAGGGGCTTAGACAAAGAATTCTGGAAAGTTGCCAAATTAGGGAATTTGTACACCTAGGGCCTCATGCATTTGATGATATCTCAGGTGAAAAAGTAAACACAGCGATGTTTGTTTTACAACATACCGATAAGAGAACTCAGTCTACTTTTATAAACGTAAAAGATTACAAAAATTCATCTGAAAAACAGGCTGCATTAAAGGAATCATACCAGACTGGATTGAATAGTTACTTAGTTAATCAGGGAAACTTCAAAATAATTAAAGGTTCTCCTTTTGTATATTGGATATCTGACTTTGATGAAACAATATTTAAGTTATATCCATCGATGGACGATAAGAGTAAAAATCCTATTGCCTACTCTAGAAAAGGGCTGACTACTGGAGATGATAAAAATTTTGTTCGTTTCTTTTGGGAAGTTCCAAAGAAGGAAATTAATAAAGTCTGGAGATACTTTTCAAAGGGAAAAGAATATATTAGGTGGTATGAATCTTTTAATAGAGTAGTTTACTGGAAAGATAATGGATATGAAATTAAGAACTTTAGAAATGAGAAAGGAAAATTGAGATCAAGACCTCAAAGTGTCGCTTTTTATGATGAGCAGGGAATTACATATGGAATGAACAGTACAAATGGTTTTGCAGGAAGATACCTACCGGATGATGTTATTATTTCTGCAAATGGTCCGGGAATTTTTGGTAATCAGGTAAACACCTTTTATTTAATGGGATTACTTAATAGTCAACTAAGCAAGCGCCTTTTCAGTATGTTAGCCCCTACGCTAACAATCAATATTAGTGATGTAGATAAGTTTCCTATCAAAGCCCCCAATAATGACATACAAGAAAAGGTAAGTTCTTTAGTAAAGGAGATACTTCCTATTGCCAAAGTAATTGAAAGCGATGAGGAAATAAAACCTGATTTTGTATTACCTAATCTTCTATTTAATAAGGGGAAAAACATTAAAAATTCTTATACCTTATATAAAAATCATTTGACGATAATACAAAAGGTGATTTATTCAATAGAAACAACTATTGATTATATAATTTATGATTTATACGATGTTCCTGATTCATTACGTGAATATAAAATTGAGAATAGTAATGTGCGTTTGGATTATTTGGCAGGGGAAGTCTTAGAGGCTTATAAGTCCTCGAATATCGCAATGTTAGATGATTTAATATTTAAAGAAAAAGTAGGCTTAAAAGAACTTGATGAAAGTGTTTATGATTTACTATCTTATTTTATTGGCGTTCAATTTGGTAGATGGGAATTAGCCAATTACAATATAGAACGAAGTAATGGGATAATTGAAATAAATAAACAATTTATAGAAGACGAAATTTATGACTTGATAGAGTACTTTTTTGGTGAAGAGAATTTTGAAGAAGTTGTTGAAACAGAAATAAATAGCATACTAAAGAAGGATATTTATGATTGGTTTTTAAAGGATTTCTTTAATTATCACGTTAGTAAATATGAAAACAGGCCAATCTATTGGCATATATGTAGCCCAAATAAAACTTTCAATGCATTATTATCTTATCATGATCTAAACTCTGATACCCTTTATAAATTAAAGTCAGATTACCTATTACCATTGATTAGGAACACTAGTGGAGATTTAAATTTCTATAGAGAGAAAATGTCTTCTACAGGAGATAAAAAGAGTTCAAAGCAGTTTGAGAAAAGGGTTATTGATTTAGAAAAACAAAAAAGTGATTTAGAGGCCCTTGATACACAAATAGATGACATTATTGCATCTGGTTATGAGCCAGATATTGATCAAGGAGTTTTATATAATATCAAACCGCTGAACCCAATCTTGGCGAAAAAAATCGAAAAATAATCAGCGAAGGGAGGTACAATTGAAGCACCTGCAGTATATTGTAGGTGCTTTTAATAAAATTATGAAAAAGTCATTTTATGATATGGTCGCAGAAGACCTTAACAAACACTTTCAAAAAAGTTCAGTTGTTATTTGGCTGGATAGGTATCAATCGTTTATAACTGAATACGAAAGATTTATTAAGGAAGAACGCTTAAATCGTTTTGTTTTTGAGGGGAGCTTTTTACAGTTGCGACACATGATTGTCCAGTATTCCCCAAACTTTGATCACCGTGTATTAATATATATACCCGGCAATCATAACAATTTAACATTGTTAAAAGAATATGTCTTTCTGGCAGAAATATATGATGATACCATAAGAGATGTTTTATCAAAACACTACAATATTAATTTGCCTTTGAATAAAAGTGATCGCTTGCAAAAGCAATTACTATTTATTAAAACAAAGTGGGATATTTTATCAGATGACTTACTAGAAAACTTGAATGAGGATAAAATAGGGCAGTTTATTTTGCAGAACCACTTATCAATGGATGAACTTGATAAAAAAGAAACAATATTACGTTTTATAACAGATAAGACCTACTATCAAACATTAATAGAGCTAGAGAATTTACAGGCTTTTTGTCAACTGGCTGATGAATATTATGGTTTTCTTATTAACGAGCAACAGACTTATGAAGAGATTGTTGCGACAATAGCCAATACATTAATTAAAACTGAACTGTCATTGGATGCTCAAGATGAGAACTATACTACAGATTCCAAAATAACACATAGACGCAGTGAACTGTTTAACTTTTGGTCACAGCACGATTATTATCGTAGTCACTTTGAAGAGTGGTCGAAAGAGACATCAAATGAATTTAAACAACAAATTTCATTGAAAGAGACAGAAGAGTTATATTCAATAAAAGGTTTTTCAGTAATCGATGAGGAGTTATGGCGGCGAATCACAAAACGGATTTTACCGGATGAGTTGAATATTGACGTTTTAATACAACCTTCAATTGACCAATTTATCCTTATTGCAGAAGCTCGAATAACAAGGGCAACGGATAATGAGTTTATCAATAGATGGAGTTCGTTGGCTCAGCTATTACATTTTATTGTGGAACTGAACAAGTTTAAGGCTTATATTAACCAAGTTTCTCCGTTAGAGAATCCTGAAGGTATTGTTAAAGAATATATTCAACAAAACTGGTGGACCATTGATTATCGATTTAGAAAAGCTGAAGAACAATACCAAGCAAATGATCCGCTTATTTTTGCTCTTATTAAGTATGCTAATGGGCAATACATACATCAGTTTTTAAAACCTTTGAATACTCAATTTCAACAAAGCTTTGAGTCAAAACGGGATTATTCAATAGAAGGAATAACGCACCAAAGGCATTTTTGGAACGAAAATATAAATGATTCGAACAGAAAGACGGCAGTTATTTATGTTGATGCGCTACGTTATGAGATGGGTACGGAACTGCAATCTTTAATTGATGAAGAGTGGAACGTAGAGGTTAATAGTATGCTCTCTTCCTTACCTTCCATTACGAAGGTGGGAATGACCGCGTTATTACCACTTTCCAATTCAGTATTGGAATGGAAAAAGGAAAAAGATGACTTTGTTATTTACTCAGAAGATAATACACAATTAAATACGAAGAATGACCGTATTAAGCTTCTAGAAGCTGTTTTAGGATCCAAAGGAAAGATTGCTAATCTAGAAAGTTTCTATAAATTGTCTAAGAACCATATACAAACAGAAATAAATGGTAAGGACACTATTATAATATACTCTAGCGAAATTGATACAACCGGTGAAAATATTGAAGATTCAGCTGTTTATATGTTCCCACATCTATTAAAAAAAATAAAAATAGTGACCGAGAACTTATTGAAATCTGGAGTTGACGATGTTGTAATAACGGCTGATCATGGATTCTTACTAACAAACGGTCTGGAGGGATGGAATCAGGTTTCCTTACCGAATGACGTGGAAACTGTGAAAAAGTCGCGTCGATATGCTATTGCAGATAACAGAGTTAAGGGAAACTGGATTGTTAAGGAATTAGCTTGGTCTCATCATAAAGGTGACTATTATCAATATTATCCTTCAAGTAATTATTTTTTCACTGCAAGTGGTGGTGCAAAGTTTAGTCATGGTGGTTTAACTATTCAAGAAGTTATTATACCGGTTCTTACGGTATCATCAAGGAATATATCACTAGATTATATAGATGACCCGCGGATAGAACAACAAGGGGCATTGGACGAAGTAATAAAGGCAGATGAAACAGTAGATATTCAGGATCAAATAAAAGCATTTCTACAGGAGAATAAAGATGATTTAACAAAGCGTGAGAAGTTCCTGTTAAGTTGTTTCCTAGACAGTTCAAAGTGGAATGAAAATGAACTTCTACAACGGGCGAATACAAAAGGGATTAAATTTAAATCCGTTTTAGTTTCTGAAGCAATGTCTGATTTGATCGAGAGAATGGAAGATGAGGGTAAAGATTGGTTTAAAGTTGAAATGATAAATGGAACAGTGTATGAATACTCTATAAAGTAGGTGAAAAAATGGATATTAAAATAGGTGAAACTATATTACGTGCTTTAAGAAACGGTACAGTTCCAAATGTGGGAACCCATTTATTAATAGCAGGAAATAAAGAAGAAAGAAGACATTTAAATAATGAGTTAGAATATATTTCATTTGATAATGACGGACATGCTGGATTTAAATTCCTATATGGTCCATACGGTTCTGGTAAGTCGTTCCTATGTGAAGTATTAAAGGAGGATGCGTTTGAAAATAATTATGCTGTCTCCGAAATTGTAATTAGTAAATCTGTGCAACTCCAGAACTTTGAAACAGTTTATCAAGCAATTATGACCGGCCTTAGAACTAAAAATCAACGGGAATACTCAGCATTTAGACAAGTTATTCAAGAATGGCTTTCTAAAGAAAAAATGGATATTATTCGAAAATACGATCTTGATCCAGATGAAAGTGATGAAGATGAAGAACAACTCATGAATTTATTGGAACAAAAGATAAGTGACGAACTTTCGAAAGCCAATGCGACATCGCCGGGTATTGTCCAAGCCTTCCATAGTTTTTACAAAGGGTTAATGGAGGGAAATCGCCAGCTTTCTGATTGGGCGCTAGGTTGGATTGCAGGGGATGCCAGTATTGATAGGGTAGCTAAATCTAAAATTGGAGTAACTGGAAAAGTTGATAAAACGAATGCTTTTGAGTTTTTACTTGCCCTTCTCCATATTTTAAAACTATCAGGCTATAAAGGATTATTAATTATTATTGATGAGGTTGAAACAGTTAGAAAGGAACGCAGGGATATTAGATATCAAGCGTTCGAGAATTTAAGGTTTCTTATTGATATGGTCAGTAAGGATCGTTTAAAAGGGTGCTATATGTTGTTTACAGGCACAGATGATCTTATTGAGAATGAAGACCGGTCTATCAAAGAACATGATGCACTCTTTTCAAGGATAAAACCATTATCACTACAACATAAAGAGGGTATCAACAAAGTTTTTTCAACTCCTCTTTTGAAACTTAATCGTTTTTCTACAAATCAATTGGTTGAAGTAGCAAATAAAGTTCGTCAAATTCACGGAGAAGTACATGATTGGCAGCCAGAAATGGTAATTGATGATGCATTTATAAAACAGTATGTTGATTCATTTACAATAGCTTTTGATCGTGAAGTTTCAATTTTGCCGAGAACATTTTTAAGAGAATTTCTGTTTGTTTTGGATGCTGCGAAGGAAGGAAACGATGTTCATTCCTTATTAAATATTAATCCGGAGGTAGTAGAAAGAGTAAAACATAACTTTGAGGTCGCTGGTGGAAGAGAAACGGCGGTTGATATTGAATTATGAGTAATAAATCCTTCACGCTATTAAGTAAAAGGTTACAAAGTGGGATCATTGATCATTTGGGATGGAAATCTTTACGAGGTGTTCAGGAGGATTCTATCCCCAATATATTGTCAGGTAATAATGCCATTATACAAGCAGCAACTGCTGGTGGAAAAACAGAAGCTGCTTTTTTTCCTATATTAAGTATTATTAACGATGAAGGTTTGCTCCCTCTATCTGTTATTTATATCAGTCCAATTAGAGCATTGCTTAATAATCAGGAATACCGATTAAAAAGTTTAGGGTCATTGGTAGGAATTGACGCGTTTAAATGGCATGGTGAAGTATCAACAGGAGAAAAAAAGCATTTTAAAAGGGATCCTGATCATATTGTTGCTACAACTCCTGAATCACTTGAGGTTCTTTTAATGAATGGAAGTGAGCCATACGTTAACTTATTCGAAAATATCCGTTTTATTGTGATTGATGAGATTCATTATTTTGCTAACAATGACCGAGGAATTCAACTTATGTCAATTATAGAAAGAATTCAGCAATATTCTAAGTACGATATTCAGCGGATCGGACTATCCGCAACAATTGGAAATCCTAATGATTTATTAAACTGGATGCAGGGTTCAAGTAAAAGGAACCAGTCTTGGATACAGCCTAATACAAATAGTAAAAGAAAAACTAAGCTTTTTGTAAGATATGTTGATGAATGGTCAGAAGAGGAATTGCAAAGTAAAGTAATCCCCATATTAAAACAGCAGAAGAGTTTGTTTTTTGCTGATAGCAGGTCTTTAGCTGAAAAAGTCGCAAATACCATAAAAGACTTAGGAGTTCAAAGTAGACTGCACCATTCATCCATATCTAAGATTTACCGAGAGCAGACTGAAACACTATTACAAAGAGAAAGTGAACTAATGGTTGCTTGCACTAGCACAATGGAATTAGGGATTGATGTTGGAGATTTAGACGTTATCCTACAGTACAATGCCCCCAATACGGTATCTTCGTTTTTGCAACGGCTAGGTAGAACCGGAAGAAGAGAAGGACGGGCAGCACATTATGAATTTTTAACGGTAAATAAAGAGTCGCTATTAAGAAGTATTTCATTAATTGAGTTAGCGCGTGAGAAATGGGTTGAGTCCGTTAAATTTCCTACACATGCTTACCATATATTAATCCAACAAATCTTTTCTACTATTAGGGAAAAGCAAGGTGCAACATATGCTCAACTAACGAACTTGATAAAAAATAGGGGAAACTTTAGTAGTATAAGTGAAGATAATCTACTGCAATTTTTAGAAGGGCTTCTTAAAAATAATTATCTATCAATTGTTGATGGAATTTATTTTTTGTCAGATCCGTTAGAAGAAACCTTTTCCCGAAAAAACTTTTTAGACTTATATTCAGTTTTTGAGACAACTCAGGAATTCATGGTGAAACATCAAAATCGTGAAATTGGCACACTAGATTCTTGGTTTGTAAATGCCTTTTATAAGGAAAATGAACCATTCCTTTTTGTATTAAACGGTCAAGTATGGAAAGCAGCTGAAATCAATAAGGAACGATTCATTATACATGCTAACGAGGCTGAAAAGGGTGCTATCCCATTGTGGCAAGGATCCGGTCAAAAAACTTCTTTTGTAATTGCACAGGAGATACTAAAAGTCTTGTCAAGTCATGATAGCTTTCCGTATATCGATGAGGATGCTTCACAAAGAATAAAAGAATATCGTATGGATTTTCAACACTTTGGAATGAAACCGGGAATGATGGTCATTGAAGAAGAGCCTAAAGGTTTTACTCTAAATACATTTGCTGGTGACGAGGTAAACTATACCCTAGCAACTTTGTTAAAACATTATACCGGTGCAGAAGTTAAATCGGATTATCAAAGAGTGAAGTTTAAATTGGAAGGCTACCCTTATGAACGTCTGGAAAAAGTAATTGAGGAAATCCAAACAAACGTTGATAAAGAAAGTCTTCTTGAATTAAGAAAATATATAGGCGATATGCAAATTGCTAAGTTTCAAAAGTACCTTCCTGAATTTGCCGAGCGATTATTTATTGTAGAACAATTATTTGACTTAGATTTATTACAGCGTTATTTAACGGATACTGAGATTGAATATAGAATTTTGTAAAACAGTTTGAAGAAAACAACAAAATGCTTTAGTGACTTGGCATGGAAAATATGTAGAAATTAAAAAATATATTAGAGGAAAATTAAAACCAGTATCTATGTAGATGCTGGTTTTTGGGCGTGCCCCACTGTTGCACAATCTAGGTGGTTCGAATCCACACGGTAACTTTACCCTTTGAAGTAC
>NZ_BAAKSZ010000046.1:0-18762 GCF_059698015.1 Oceanobacillus sp. NCCP-135
TCAAAAAAAATAAAACCTTTATTTTTTTGCTCGTAAAACTAAAAAAGTGGCACATCGCAAAAAGCTCATTCTACATATTCCTAAATTCCTGCCACGATTTTTGGTATAATAAATTAATGTACCTTAGATAATGGAGGACTCAACTTTGAATACTTTGATGAATGAATGGAAGCACATATTTAAACTGGATCCTGCGAAGGAAATTTCTGATGAGGATTTAGATTTGATCTGTGAATCAGGAACAGATGCAGTTATTGTTGGTGGGACAGATGACATAACGTTGGATGGTGTGTTGGATTTACTGTCACGCATTCGCCGATATACAGTTCCATGTATTTTGGAAATTTCTTCGATGGAAGCAATCACTCCTGGGTTTGATTATTATTTTATACCAATGGTGATGAACAGCACGGAAAAAAAATGGATGATGGATATTCAGCATCAAGCTATTAAGCAATATGTGGATATGATGGAATATAGCGAGATACTTTTTGAAGGATATTGTATCTTAAATGAAGACGCAAAAGCTTTCACACATACGAATAGTTACTTACCGGATACGGATGATGTAATTGCATATGCGTATATGGCTGAAAAGGTATTTCATTTGCCGATTTTTTATCTGGAATACAGTGGTACCTATGGCGATCAGGAGCTTGTTAAACAGGTGAAAAGTGAATTAAACAATACATTGCTTTTTTATGGTGGAGGTATTGAAAATAACTTCCAAGCACGTGAAATGAAAGAACATGCGGATGTGATTATCGTTGGAAATTGTATTTATTCAGATATTAAAAAAGCTTTAAAAACAGTTAAAGCAGTAAAATAACGTGTTCAAAATGAGGATGAACAGGATCGAGAAGTTCGAAGCGGCGTAGCTTTGAGCACAAGGAAAGCTTCCACGAGTTTGCATCGCATGCAGGAAAGGTGATCTTCCTTTCCAAGGACCGGAGTGTACATTAAAAGGTACATGAGGAGCAAAAAATGCAATCCAACGAGCTTCTTGCGTGTTGTGGTGACTTCTTTGTTCGACATAATGCTTTCAGTTGGGTGAGTTTTAGCGCAGTTCCAGGACGTGTCGATACTTAGTAGAAGATCCCCTACAATGTGTCATTTTTATCGGAATTCTTGAACAACCTCTAAAAGATTATTGATTCAGGGGCGGTGTAAATATGGGTCAAGCAATGGGTAATTTAATAGAAGGATTAAATAAAGAGCAGCAAGAAGCTGTTAAACATACAGAAGGGCCTCTCTTGATAATGGCAGGAGCAGGCAGTGGAAAAACACGGGTGCTGACACATCGCATTGCGTATTTACTTAGTGAGAAGGATGTTGCAGCTAGAAATATATTAGCCATTACTTTCACGAATAAAGCAGCACGTGAAATGAAAGGAAGAGTACGAAAACTGGTAGGACCGGAGAGTGAGTATATGTGGGTATCTACATTTCACTCGATGTGTGTACGTATTCTTAGAAGAGATATCGATCGAATCGGCTACAATCGTAATTTTACTATTTTAGACAGTGGTGATCAGCTTTCAGCTATTAAACAAATTTTAAAAAACGAGAATATTGATCCGAAAAAATTTGATCCCCGAGCAATGTTGGGGCAAATTAGTGCGGCAAAGAATGAACTGATTACACCCGGAGCATATAGTGATAATGTCGGGAATTTCTATGAAAGACAGGTTTCGCAAATTTATACGGAATATCAGAAAATGCTGCATAAAAATCAATCTCTTGATTTCGATGATTTGATTATGCAAACCATTCATTTATTTAAACGAGTTCCAGAGGTTCTTGAGTATTATCAGCGACGTTTTCAGTATATCCATGTGGATGAGTATCAGGATACGAACCATGCGCAATATTCTTTAGTAAAACAACTGGCAAACCGCTATCAAAACCTTTGTGTAGTTGGTGATTCCGATCAATCCATTTATCGTTGGCGTGGAGCGGATATTGCGAATATCCTGTCATTTGAAAAGGACTATCCATCTGCAAGAAGCGTTTTTCTCGAGCAAAATTA
This sequence comes from Oceanobacillus sp. NCCP-135, assembly GCF_059698015.1. Lineage (NCBI taxonomy): Bacteria > Bacillati > Bacillota > Bacilli > Caryophanales > Bacillaceae > Oceanobacillus > Oceanobacillus sp. NCCP-135. The sequence goes on from NZ_BAAKSZ010000046.1 coordinate 2,030, forward strand.
TCGATCAACGAAATCGATTCTCGCAGCTGCAAATAAAGTAATCGGCAATAATAGTGGACGAAAACCGAAAAATCTGTGGACTGAAAACCCGGATGGAAAAAATATCAACTATTTCCAAGGAGCTACGGAACAGGAAGAAGCGCTATATGTCACTGATAAAATTCAGGATCTGACTCGAAATGAAGGCTATTCACCAGGTGATGTGGCTATTTTATACCGAACAAATGCGCAGTCTCGGGCAATTGAGGACACGTTAATGAAGTCCAATATTTCGTATCAGATGGTTGGTGGCACAAAGTTCTATGAACGTAAAGAAATTAAAGACATGGTTGCTTATTTACGTTTAATTACAAACCCAGATGACGACCTTAGCTTTGAACGTGTTGTAAATGTTCCGAAGCGAGGAATTGGAAAGACCTCGATTGACCGACTAAGAGCACATGCTAATGCACATGATATTTCCTTTTATGAAGCAGTAAAAGAAGTTGATTTTACAGGTGTTTCAAAAAAAGCAGCAAATGCATTGGCTGAATTTGGAAACCTAATTAAAACATTAACCCAGCAGCAGGAGTATTTAACAGCAACGGATATGGTTGAAGCCGTATTGGAACGGACAGGCTATGAACAAATGCTGAAAAATGAACAATCGATTGAATCCCAAAGCCGTCTGGAAAACTTAGAAGAATTCATCACGGTTACGAAGGATTTTGAGCAAACAGCCGAAGATAAAACACTAATCGTTTTCTTAACAGATCTTGCGTTAATAGCGGACATTGATAAAGTCGATGAAGAAGATCCAGAGGGCGAGGAAAAAATTACATTGATGACATTACATGCAGCAAAAGGGCTGGAGTTTCCAATTGTTTTCCTGATTGGGATGGAAGAAAATGTTTTCCCACATAGTCGTTCGATGATGGATGATGCGGAAATGGAAGAAGAACGACGACTTGCTTATGTGGGAATCACCCGTGCGGAGCGTGAGCTTTACTTAACACATGCAAAAATGCGCACACTATATGGTAGAACCAATATGAACCCCATCAGCCGTTTTATCAATGAAATTCCAGACGAGCTGATTGAAGGAATGGAAGAGGCAAAAGCTTCGATGTTCGGATATGGCTTTGGGAAACTGAAGGATAGATCAGTAGATAGGCGTGCGGATAGATCTTTGGATAGACCTGTACCACTGAAACGAAGAGCAGAAAAAATGCAGAAAACAACTGGTGCAGAAAGTGAAGCATGGGGACCTGGAGATAAAGCAAACCATAAAAAGTGGGGTGTAGGAACAGTGGTAAAGGTGCAAGGAGAAGGGGATGGGATGGAGCTTGATATTGCATTCCCGGCACCAACTGGAATTAAACGGGTTTTGGCAAAATTTGCACCAATTACGAAACAATAGGGAGGTGCTTGGTTCGTGGAAAAACAACAAGCCCAGGATGAAATCAATGCATTAAAAGAATTATTAAATCAATATAGCTACGAATATTATGTGCTGGATAACCCAAGTGTTCCTGATTCAGAATATGATAAAAAGCTGCAGGAGTTAAGGAAGTTGGAAGAGGAATATCCAGAGCTCATCACAGCAGATTCTCCTACCCAACGTGTTGGGGGACAGCCACTGGATGCTTTTCAAAAAGTACAGCATACTGTACCGATGCTAAGTCTTGGAAATGCATTTAATGAACAGGATTTACGTGCGTTTGCCAAAAGAGCTAGTGGGGGTACCGAAAAGCCAATTTCTTTTGTTTGTGAATTAAAGATTGATGGACTGGCGATTTCCTTAACCTATCAGAATGGCAGGTTTGTTCGGGGTGCAACTCGTGGTGATGGAACAACCGGTGAAGATATTACGAGTAATTTAAAAACCATTCGCAGCATTCCATTGACGATAAAAGAAATGAACACAATTGAAGTGCGCGGAGAAGCTTTTATGCCGCATAAATCGTTTCTCACTTTAAATAAAACAAGAGAAGAAAATGCAGAAGAAGCCTTTGCTAACCCGCGAAATGCTGCAGCGGGATCACTAAGACAATTGGATCCGAAAATTGCAGCAAAACGTAATTTGGATGTATTTATCTATGGAGTTGGTGAGTGGGAAGCGGGCCCTCTCGAATCCCATAGTAAACGGTTGGATCGAATAAAGGAACTGGGCTTCAAAACAAATCCAGAATGGAAAAAGTGCGAAACGATTGAGGAAGTGATTGATTTTGTTGCGTATTGGACAACAGAACGTCCTCATTTAAACTACGAAATTGATGGGATTGTTGTCAAGGTGGATGACCTGTCTCAGCAGGAAGAGCTTGGCTATACGGCGAAGAGTCCCCGCTGGGCGATAGCTTATAAATTTCCGGCAGAAGAGGCTTTAACGAAATTAACAGATATTGAATTAAGTGTTGGCAGGACGGGTGTAGTAACACCAACCGCAATTCTCGAACCTGTTCAGATAGCTGGCTCAACTGTTCAACGGGCATCGCTCCATAATGAAGATTTAATTCGTGAGCAGGATATTCGAATTGGTGATATGGTTGTAATTAAAAAAGCCGGTGATATCATTCCAAAGGTTGTTCGTGCAGTGGAGGAAAAAAGGACTGGGAAGGAGCAGGAGTTCCATATGCCTAAGGAATGCCCTGCTTGCAAAAGTGAACTCATCAGGCTTGAAGAGGAAGTTGCTTTACGTTGCATCAATCCAAATTGCCCGGCGCAATTAATGGAAGGACTTATTCACTTTGCATCACGCAATGCCATGAACATTGACGGATTAGGTGAAAAAGTCATCATCCAGCTGTTTCAGGAAAAGTTAATACGGACGATGGCAGATCTATTTCGATTGAAGCGAGAAGAATTACTCCAGCTTGAACGGATGGGAGAGAAGTCAGTTGATAACCTATTGAAGGCAATTGAGGCATCAAAGGAAAATTCACTGGAGAAGCTTCTATTTGGTCTCGGAATCCGGTTTATTGGAGCAAAAGCAGCTAAAACAATTGCAGTAGAGTTTGAAACAATGGAAAACCTGCAAAAGGCTTCTTTTAAGGAGTTGGTCGCAGTGGATGAGATTGGTGAGAAAATGGCTGATTCCATCGTACAGTATTTTACTGAACAAAAAGTAGTGGACCTGCTTGAAGATTTAAGAGGTTTAAATGTAAATATGGAATACAAGGGGATAAAAAAATCTGCGCAGCGTACGGACTCTGTTTTTGCAGGCAAAACAGTTGTTTTAACTGGGAAAATGGAACAATTTACACGTAATGAAGCAAAGGAATTAATCGAGGCAATGGGTGGTTCTGTTACAAGTAGTGTTAGCAAAAAAACAGATTTTCTCATTGCAGGAGAAGATGCAGGATCTAAGTATGATAAAGCACAACAGCTAGGGGTTAAAATCTGGGACGAACTCAAGCTGAAAGAAGCCGCACAAGGTCAGGGAGTGTTCTAAGTATGAAAAAAATCAGTATTTGGCTAGTATGTGCGCTCCTCCTGCTAACGAGCTGTGCACCAAATATGAATGAAGAAGAAGTTTTGCAAAATGATGAATCAGAAGAAGAAGTATCCATTGTTCCAAGTTATCAATTATCTGAAGAAAATTACAAAATGGTTCTGCCATATAAAGTTAGTGAAGCCAGGGGTGTTATTACAAATCAGGTAGCGAACAGGCTTGACATTGATGAGATGGAGGAAGGACTCAGACGTCATTCCATGGATGTATTTGACCCGAAGGAGTATTTCTTTCAGGAGGGGCAATATTTGACATCTGACAGACTTTTTGAATGGATTGATGAGTTAAATCCGGCAATTGAGGAAAAACTCGAAGGGCTGGAAGATGAAGACCAAGAGGATATCCACCGGGAAAATCCACGTTATCTGTCACATATTTTAGAACAGAATTACCTGCAAAAACAGGGCGAAGAAAATACCGTTGAATTAAAGGGAATGTCGATTGGCATAGCATTAAAATCCGTATATCAATTCAATACCAAAACTAGAGGCCCTTATTATGAAGAAATTGGAATGGACGAAATGATGGAACAGGGAAATAAAATAGCCCAAAAACTAATTGAAGAAGTGCGGCAAATTGAGGGCTTGCAGGATGTTCCGATCATGATTGCATTGTACAGGGAAGAGGATCAATCCTCACCAGTACCCGGGAATTTTGTTGCAAAAACAATTGTACCTGGGGGAAGCGCATCTGTTGGCGACTGGGATTCGATAAATGAAGAGAATATACTATTTCCATCCGATGAAGGCAAGGAAAAATATTTTGATGATCATGAGATTGTTACAAGCTTTGGAAATGAAATAGCAACGTTCTTTCCAAACTATACTGGCATCATCGGAAAAGGCTTTTATGTGAATGAAGAGTTACAAAAGCTGACGATTGAAATTCCGATCGAGTTTTATGGAAAAGCGGAAGTGATAGGTTTTACACAATTTGCATATGGGCTTGTACAGGAAATGTTCGCTGACTACTATGATTTGGAAATCAAGGTCTCCACAAGTGATCAGATCGAGAGTTTGATTTACCGAAAGGCAGGAGCAGACTCACCTACGATTCATATTTTTCATTAGGTTAGAAGTTTCCAGCCGCACTTGCAAGTTTGAAAGTAGATTTATTGAAGTATTAAAACACTTAAGTTAAAATAAAGGGTGGACATACTCCATCCTTTATTTTAGCAGTAAAGAAAGCGCATCCATATTTTTTTCTGTGTATAAGTGCAACACAGGTCATTCACCCAAGGGCTTGCACTTCAAAGTATAAGGGTTTCTAAGAAAGTAAAGAACACTTTCTCAGGGATCTCTTTAACGAATGGATAGTTTTCTAAATCTAATGAAAACGCAATCATGGAGTAATTTGGACAATTTATAGGGAGGTTTTTTTCATGGTAGTACCATACACGCATGAGCCTTTTACAGATTTCACAGTAGAAGAAAATAAAAAATTAATGCTGGATGCTTTGAATGAAATCGAAGCAGATCTGGGAAAAGAATATCCACTGATTATTGGTGGCGAGCGGATTACGACAGAAGATAAAATCATTTCTGTTAACCCAGCCAACAAAGAAGAAGTAATTGGATATGTATCTAAAGCAAATCAAGAAATTGCCGAAAAAGCAATGCAAGTTGCAGATCAAACATTTGCGACATGGCGGAAATCAGATCCGAAGTTTCGAGCAGATATTCTATTTCGGTCAGCCGCAATTATTCGCCGCCGCAAATTCGAATTTACAGCACATTTAGTAAAGGAAGGCGGAAAACCTTGGAAGGAAGCAGATGCTGATACAGCGGAAGCAATTGATTTCCTAGAGTATTACGGTCGCCAAATGCTTAAAATTAAAGATGGTTCTGAAGTAAACAGCCGTCCGATTGAGTATAACCAGTTCAACTATATTCCACTCGGGGTTGGGGTTGTTATCTCCCCATGGAACTTCCTGTTCGCAATTATGGCTGGAACTACTACTGCCGCAATGGTAACAGGAAATACGGTACTTTTAAAACCAGCAAGTGCAACACCGATTATTGCATATAAACTGATGGAAGTGCTTGAAGAAGCAGGTATGCCTGCAGGAGTAGTAAACTATATCCCAGGTCCAGGAAGCGAAGTGGGAGACTATTTGGTAGATCATCCACGTACACGTTTTATAAGCTTCACTGGTTCACGTGAGGTTGGTACACGTATTTTTGAACGTGCAGGCAAAGTTCAAGACGGACAGAAATGGCTAAAACGTACCATCATTGAGATGGGTGGTAAAGATACCATCGTTGTTGATAAGGAAGCAGACCTTGAATTAGCAGCACAATCGATTGTACAATCTGCATTTGGTTTCTCAGGACAAAAATGTTCTGCATGTTCCCGTGCAGTCATTCATGAAGCTGTTTATGATCAAGTGAAAGACCGAGTTGCAGAATTAACGAAAGAACTATCAGCAGGCGATCCACATGATAATTCACACTTTATGGGACCTGTGATTGATCAAGCAGCATACGATAAAATTATGAGCTATGTTGAAATTGGCAAAGAAGAAGGACAGCTACTTGTTGGTGGAGATGGCGATGACAAGAAAGGCTGGTTCGTTAATCCGACTGTTTTTGCAGATCTTGATCCTAAAGCACGGATTATGCAGGAAGAAATTTTCGGTCCTGTTGTCGGGTTAACAAAAGCGAAAGACTTTGATGAAGCGATTGAAATTGCGAATAACACGGATTATGGCTTAACAGGTGCAGTAATCACAAATAATCGTGTACATCTGGAACAGGCACGTGAAGATTTTCATGTAGGAAACCTTTACTTCAACCGTGGATGTACAGCTGCAATCGTTGGTTACCAGCCATTCGGCGGCTTCAATATGTCCGGTACAGATTCAAAAGCAGGAGGTCCAGATTACCTAATTCAGCACATGCAAGGAAAAACAACCTCTGAAATGTTATAAGTAAAAAGTCGCAATATGTCCGTCAGCCCCTTTTTTAGCAAAAAATTGCTCGAAAAGGGGCTGATTTTCCTCTAACAGGAAAATCGGGAAGTTTTTTAGGTGTTTTTTACGCTAAAAAGCGGTATTTTCCTTATTATTTTCCCAATATGAATTTTTTGAATCTATGATATAATGTAAATATACAGAAGCAATATAAATTCTAATACATGTTAGGGTGGGTACATTGATAGAAATAGGATCCTTTATCAAACTACAACGTACCAAAAAAGAAATGACACAAGGAGAATTAGCTAAAGGAATAGTATCTTTATCCTACTTGTCAAAAATTGAGAATAAGAAAACGGAAGCCAGTCCAGAAATTATTCAGCTCTTATGTACACGTCTGGGAGTACAATTAAAAGATGGCTTTGATGCCAATATTCAAGAAAAGTGCAAAGAATGGTACAACATGCTGTTTGAAGTAAATGACAAGGAAGAGATTACTTCTACATACAAAGAACTTCAGGCGGTTATGGATACGAATTTGACAAACAGTATGTTATTGTTTGAGATTCATAAGATTAGGTATTACCTGGTGTTGGGGAAGTTTGAAGAAGCTTTAACTAAAATAAATGAGCTGAGCGAGATGTCGGCTTCCTTTGATAATTTACATCAGTATTATTGGTATAAGTTTAGAGGGAATTATAATTCGTTAACTGGAGAATTTAATCAGGCAATGAGTTTCTATAAGACTGCAGAGGAAAAGATAACTCATATTCAAATAGAAGAAAAAGAGGTAGCTGATCTTCAATATATAATTGCAGTAACACATAGTAAGCTGCGTAATACTCTAGAATCTATGGAATATGCCGAAAAAGCTTTAGGTGTTTATATGAAGGAATACAGTTTTATACGATGTGCTCAGTGTCATGTTGTATTAGGTATATCCTACAGAAGAATTAAAATGTATGACAAGGCGATTAAAAATTATAACTTAGCTAAGCATTTAGGTGAGTTAAATAAGGATAAACAGATCATTCAGCTTACGAATCAAAACCTGGGTTATTTACATTCAACAATCGGAAATACTGAAGAAGCAATTAAATTTTTTGAAGAAGTTGTAAATGATAGCGAGATTCACTTAGATGAACGTCTGGCTGCCATTACATCATTAATTAAGGAATACTATAATATCAACAAGATTGATAAAACTAGAGAAATGATTGAAAATTCCTTGGAGTTACTGGATAAGGCAAAACATAATGTATATTCCAAGTTGTATTATTATATTATTCAAACCTATACGTATGCAATTAATGAGGAACATGAAAAGTTCAAAAAGTTAGTTACAGATGAATTTATACCTTATCTGAAAGAGCATATAGATTATGCTAACTTAGTAGTCTATGCTAATATGCTGGCTGCGCATTATGAGAAAACAGGAAAGTATAAAGAATCTGTTAAATACTATAAACTCTCTAACCAAACATATGAGGAACTGATTAATCTATAAAGGAGGGGATTCAATGAAAAAGTTTATTGCTTCATTATCTTTAGGTGCATTACTTGTTGCAGGATTTTTCGTAATACAGGAAGCTCAGCAAGAAGATTCAGCGTTTCAAGGTGAAAGAGAACCAAGCATTCTTTCAATCGAACAACCTATCTCTTTCTTCTAAACCTTGAAAGAGCTAGTAAGTAATTTTTTTACCCTATTACTATATGATGGATTTGCCTGAAATAGCGTGGAACCTATTTCAGGTCTTTTTTTGCAGTTAGGAAACATATATAAGCTCTAGACGAATTTTATTTTCATTAAAATCTGAAGAAAAGCCACGTTTTTCAAAAAAAATTTTTGATTCTCAAATGTTGAGGAAAATGGAGATAGATACACGATATTCGATTAATTCTTTATAACAGGGTCTATAATCTCGCTCATAGCATAATACTGTGCTAAATAAAGCGAGATAATTAAAAATGGGGCTTTAATTATCTGATAATTGACGTGATAATCATTAAAGTTATGTCTATCCATTTGAAATATTATTTAAACTGTGAAACTATAGTGAATGTGTCTTTACGCAGAGGACGATTCGGAATTTTGAAAAATGGGAGGAGAATTCAAATGGAAACAGAATATGCAATTAAAGGAGTAACTTGGTTTTGGCTGTTTGTTCCAATGCCTTTAGTATTATTGTTATCTATCATTACGTTATTTACAGAAAGGAGACATAATTAGTGGGTGTTACAACTTTAGTTACGTTTAGTGTGTATTTAATAGGAATGCTTGTAATTGGAATTATAATGTATTATCGAACAAATAATTTATCTGATTACGTTTTAGGGGGTCGTAATCTTGGACCAGGGGTTGCTGCGCTAAGTGCTGGTGCGTCAGATATGAGTGGATGGCTATTACTCGGTTTGCCTGGTGCTATTTATGCTTCCGGTATGTCAGAGGCTTGGATGGGAATAGGCCTGGCAATTGGTGCTTATCTTAATTGGCAATTCGTTGCAAAACGGTTACGTGTTTATACAGAGGTCTCTAACAATTCGATAACTGTTCCCGATTTCCTGGAAAATCGTTTTAAAGATAAATCGCATGTTCTTCGTGTCATCTCTGCTTTGGTAATTTTATTGTTCTTCACCTTTTATACCTCGTCAGGAATGGTTGCAGGAGCAAAGCTCTTTGAAGCATCCTTTGGCTTATCCTATCAATCTGCCCTTTGGATTGGAGCGATTGTCGTCGTTTCCTACACGTTACTTGGTGGATTTCTTGCTGTAGCATGGACGGATTTCTTCCAGGGGATATTAATGTTCTTAGCTTTAATTGTCGTACCAATTGTTGCGCTTAACCAAATGGGGGGCTGGAATGAAGCTGTACAAGCTGTCGGTGACATTAATCCGAGCCATCTAAATATGGTACAAGGTGTAGGCATGATGGCGATCATTTCATCCATGGCATGGGGACTTGGCTATTTTGGACAGCCGCATATTATTGTTCGTTTCATGGCACTGCGTTCACCAAAAGATGTTCCAAAGGCACGTTTTATCGGAACAGCATGGATGATCTTTGGATTGTATGGTGCTATCTTTACCGGGTTTGTTGGACTTGCATTTATAAGTACACAGGATGTTTCTATTTTAAGTCAATTCGGAATAAATGTCGTTACAGAAGACGGCCTGCAAATGCTGGCAGATTCAGAAAAAATATTTATTGCCTTTTCTCAAATTTTATTCCATCCAATTGTTGCAGGTGTTTTATTAGCAGCTATTCTTTCGGCAATTATGAGTACAATTGACTCCCAATTGCTTGTTTCTTCATCAGCCGTTGCAGAGGATTTCTACAAAGCTATTTTCCGTAAAAAAGCATCGGCAAAAGAACTCGTTTGGGCTGGGAGAATCGCTACAATGGGGATTGCTTTAGTCGCTACGCTGATTGCAATGAACCCAGACAGTTCAGTTCTCGATCTTGTAAGTTATGCATGGGCTGGCTTTGGTGCCGCATTTGGTCCGCTTATTCTATTATCATTATTCTGGAAAAGGGTTACCCGAAATGGTGCACTGACAGGTATACTTATAGGTGCAGCAACAGTGATTATTTGGGGGGATTTCTTAACTGGGGGCATTTTTGATTTATATGAACTGGTACCAGGATTTCTACTTAGCCTGATTTTCACAATTGTAGTTAGTATGCTTGGTCAGCCACATCCAGAAATTGAGGGAGAATTTAACGAAGCAATGAAAAAAATGAAAGAATAATGCGTTTTAAGCATCCATCTCTTTATTCATACGAGAGATGGATTTTTTTATGGTGAATAGTTGCTTATCGGTAGTTGATTCTGCTATTATCAATAGTGTTATCATAGATTATTGGTATAAATTGAATGGAATATAATATAAAATTTTTAGGCTGGAGGGTTAATGGATGGCAGAGATTACAAAAGATCAGGTAAAGCATGTAGCGCATTTAGCTAGACTTGCTGTTACAGAGGAAGAAGTGGAAAAGTTAACGGATGATTTAAGTGCAATTATCGATTATGCAGAACAGCTGAATGAGCTGGATACAGAAGGTGTAGAGCCGACAACACACGTACTCGATTTAAAGAATGTATTGCGTAAGGATGAGCCTAAGAAATGGATTACGCAGGAGCAAGCGTTGAAAAATGCTCCTGATAAAGAAGCCGGTCACTATAGAGTACCATCGATTTTGGAGTAGGAGGATAACACATGTCACTATTTGATTATACAATTAAAGAACTTGAAGAAAAGCTACATAATAAGGAAATTACCGTCCAGGAGCTTGTGGATACATCATATAACCGAATAAAGGAAGTAGATGATCAAGTACATGCATTTTTAACATTAGATGAAGATAATGCACGTACTAAGGCAAAAGAATTAGATAATGCTACAGTTCAATCCGAGCGTTTATTCGGAATCCCAAGCGGAATTAAGGATAATATCGTTACCAAAGGACTTCGCACCACTTGTGCAAGTCAATTTTTGGATAACTTTGAGGATCCACTTTATGATGCAACCGTCGTTGAAAAACTAAACAACGAGAAAACAGTTACCATTGGCAAATTAAATATGGATGAGTTTGCGATGGGTTCTTCCAATGAGAATTCCAGTTATTTCCCAACCCGTAATCCCTGGAATACAGACTATGTTCCTGGGGGTTCAAGTGGTGGAGCGGCAGCATCCGTAGCCGCTGGCGAAGTTCTCTTCTCATTAGGCTCTGATACAGGTGGGTCGATTCGTCAGCCTGCAGCATTTTGTGGTGTTGTTGGCTTAAAACCAACGTATGGGTTAGTATCACGTTTCGGCTTGATTGCATTCGCTTCATCTTTGGATCAAATCGGACCAATTACACGTAAGGTGGAAGATAATGCTCGTGTGCTGGAAGTGATCGCAGGGCATGACGAAAGAGATTCAACAAGCGCTAATGTGGCTACTGGATCCTATACAGAGAATCTAACTGGAAATGTTAAAGGCTTGAAAATTGCTGTACCTACAGAATACCTAGCGGAAGGGGTAGCATCAGAAGTAAAGGAAGCTGTACAGAATGCATTAAAAGTATATGAATCCCTTGGAGCAACATGGGAAGAAGTTTCTCTCCCATATTCCAAGTATGCCGTTGCAGCGTATTATCTGCTTTCGTCTTCAGAAGCATCTGCTAATTTAGCCCGCTTTGATGGGGTACGCTATGGAGTTCGATCCGAAAATGCGGACAATATGATTGATATGTTTAAGAAATCCCGTAGCGAAGGCTTTGGTGAAGAAGTAAAACGCCGCATTATGCTTGGGACCTTTGCATTGAGTTCAGGCTACTATGATGCCTATTATAAAAAGGCCCAGAAGGTTCGTACATTAATAAAAAATGACTTTGATAAAATATTTAAAGACTATGATGTCGTTATTGGACCAACAACGCCTACACCGGCATTTAAAGTTGGAGAAATAATGGATGATCCACTTACAATGTATGCCAATGATATTTTGACTATCCCAGTAAATCTGGCAGGGGTTCCAGGAATTTCTCTACCATGTGGCTTTTCTGAAAACGGACTACCCATTGGCCTGCAGATTATTGGAAAACACTTTGATGAAAGCACGGTATATCGCGTGGCCCATGCATATGAACAAGCAACAGATCATCATACAAAACGACCTCAGCTTGGAGGTGCCAACTAATGAATTTTGAAACAATAATCGGACTTGAAGTCCATGTTGAATTGAAAACAAAATCAAAAATATTTAGCCCAAGCGTGAATGCTTTTGGTTCCGAACCAAATACAAATGTAAACCCAATTGATTTAGGCTATCCGGGCACTCTTCCTGTGTTAAATGAAGAAGCTGTTAACTTCGCAATGAAGGCGGCAATGGCATTAAATTGTGAAATTGCAACAGACACAAAATTTGATCGCAAAAATTATTTTTATCCGGATAATCCAAAAGCATATCAAATATCGCAATTTGATAAGCCAATTGGGGAAAATGGCTGGATTGAAATTGACGTAAATGGCAAAAAGAAACGGATTGGAATTACTCGCTTGCATCTGGAAGAGGATGCTGGAAAATTAACACATGGGGATGACGGTTATTCCTTAGTAGACTTTAACCGTCAAGGAACCCCATTAATTGAGATCGTTTCAGAGCCTGATATGCGTTCACCGGAAGAAGCCTATGCGTATTTGGAAAAACTGAAAAATATTATTCAATACACAGGTGTTTCTGATGTGAAAATGCAGGAAGGTTCTCTTCGCTGTGATGCTAATATTTCCCTTCGCCCAATCGGCCAAAAAGAATTTGGAACGAAGGCAGAATTGAAAAACCTAAATTCCTTTAACTTTGTCCAAAAAGGGCTTGAATTTGAAGAAAAGCGCCAGGAGCAAGTGTTACTTACTGGTGGAGAAATTTTGCAGGAAACACGTCGATATGATGAAAAAACTAAAGAAACGATTTTAATGCGTGTCAAAGAAGGATCGGATGATTATCGTTACTTCCCTGAGCCAGATTTAGTTCCATTGTACATTGATGATGCATGGAAAGAACGTATACGCAGTGAAATACCAGAGCTTCCGGATGCACGTAAAAAACGTTATATCGATGAATTAGGGTTATCTGAATACGATGCAGCTGTGCTAACGAATTCAAAACAAATGGCTGACTTTTTCGAAGCAGCAGTTCAACATGGGGCTGACATGAAGCAAGCATCCAACTGGTTGATGGGTGAAGTGTCAGCATATATGAACAAACATTTAAAAGAATTGCAAGAGCTGGCACTTACACCAGAGTCTCTAGCGAAAATGATTAAGCTAATTGAAGATGGAACCATTTCATCTAAAATTGCTAAAAAAGTTTTTGCTGAATTAGTTGAAAATGGCGGGAATCCAGAGAAAGTTGTTAAGGAAAAAGGACTTGTCCAAATTTCCGATGAAGGTCAACTAAGAGAAATTATTTCCAGTGTGCTTGAAGAAAATGAACAATCAATCATTGATTATAAAAACGGCAAGGCCAAAGCACAGAAATACTTGGTAGGTCAAGTAATGAAGGTAACCAAAGGACAAGCAAATCCACCAATGGTTAATAAAATTCTCATCGAAGAATTGGATAAAAGATAAAAGATGAAAGATAAAAGATGAAAGATGAAAGATGAATGCAATGGATGAATATAGACTACTGCTCCTTATGTTATGTGGCAGTAGTCTGCTGTTTTTATCATGACTTTTCTTTTGAATCAGTATCAGTTCAACTGAGGTTTTCAACATTAAAGCCTGCATTTTCAGCATATGAGGGTTTCTAAGCAAGAAAAATACGCTTTTAAGAACCCTTTTAACGATAGATCAGGTTTTCTAGGATACCCCTTTTCAAATTATCAAAAAAGGTCTATGATATTAGTTGTATGTAAAGAAGAAGTCAATAATAAATATAACAATGACCCTGCATAATGGATGTATTAGGGGAGGGAACAAGATGAAAAAAGCCCGAATCATATATAATCCTACTTCCGGACGAGAAGTATTTAAAAAAGAGCTACCAACTGTACTGGAAAAGTTTGAGATTGCGGGATATGAAACATCAACACATGCGACTACTGGTGAGGGTGACGCGATAGAAGCTGCTAAAACAGCTGTAGAAAGGGAATATGACCTCGTTGTTGCTGCTGGTGGGGATGGGACAATTAATGAAGTAATTAATGGAATAGCAGAGCAGGAGCACCGACCAAAGCTTGGAATTATCCCGGTTGGAACGACAAATGACTTCGCTAGAGCATTGTCCATTCCGCGTGATATAAAGAAAGCCGCTGATATCATCATAGACGATCAATCGATGTTACTTGATATCGGTAAAGTAAATGATCATTACTTCATGAATATAGCTGGTGGCGGGAAATTAACAGAACTCACATATGAAGTTCCAAGCAAGTTAAAAACAATGCTTGGCCAGCTAGCATATTATATGAAAGGGATCGAAATGCTTCCCTCACTGAAGCCAACTCGTGTCAGGATCGAATATGATGGTAACGTAATTGATGAGGATATTATGCTTTTTCTAGTATCCAATACAAATTCCGTTGGTGGCTTTGAAAAACTGGCTCCAGAAGCAAACATAGATGATGGCTATTTTGATCTGCTTATATTACGAAAAATAAATCTGGCAGAATTTATACGAATAGCTACATTAGCACTTCGAGGTGCCCATTTAGAAGATAAGAATGTTATTTATGCACAAGCAAAGCGGATAAAGGTTTCAACAGATGAAAAAATGCAATTAAATATCGATGGGGAATTCGGCGGGCTACTACCAGGAGAATTTACGAATCTAAAGCAGCATATAGAGTTTCTAGTACCGGAAGAATTCATTGAAAAGGAAAAGGAAGACTGACCAGTCAAGGCAGTCTTCTTTTGATTGTGTTAAGAAACTCTATTGTTATTGCCAATTGAATAAGGGGGTGCGGGGGTATTGAAAGGGGAGAAATGAGAAGTAAGAAAGAAGTAGCGGAAAAGTTACTGAAAAGGGTATATCCATTGAAGAGATTATAGATATTATTGGCTTGAAAAGAAGTGTAATTGAGAGTCTTGAAAATAGCAGAAACTAAATATAGATATTCATAGGCAAAACTAATAGAAGGAGACTGATTTCTGGCGGTCTTCCTTCTAATTATATTTTTCCATCCAACATATGATAAGATAAAACTCATATCCAAGTTATGTAAAGGAAGATAAAAATGACTAAACAAACTGCTCCAGTAAAAAAGAATGAGACAATTACACTAATCTTTGAAGATCTGACTCATGAGGGAAATGGTGTCGGAAAAATTAATGGCTATCCATTATTTGTACCATATGGATTACCTGGAGAAGAAGCGACTGTAAAAGTTGTAAAAGTAAATAAAAATTTCGGCTTTGGAAAATTACTTGAAGTGGCAAAACCAAGTGATGAGCGGGTCGAGCCGCCCTGCAATGTTTATGAACAATGCGGGGGTTGTCAGCTTCAGCATATGAGCTACTCTTTGCAACTTGAAATGAAACAAAATCAGGTTAAAAATGTCATGCGGAAGATTGCACATCTTGATCACGTGCTTGTACACCCCACGATTGGCATGGAAGATCCATGGCGCTACCGAAATAAGGTTCAAATCCCTGTTGGCGAAAGAGATGGAGAATTAATCACAGGATTCTATAGAATGCGAAGCCATGACATTATTGAAGACATGGAAACCTGTGTCATCCAGGATGAATTAAATGACCGTTCAGTCCATGCTGTAAGAAGGATTGCCAACCGTCTTGGAATTAGAGCATATGATGAAAAGGATGATCGAGGTGTTCTGCGGCATATTATGGTTCGTACAGGAAAAGAAACAAATGAAACCATGATTGTGCTCATAACACGAACAGAAAAATTACCACATAAGGATGATTTTATCCGTGAGATAACAGAAACTTTCCCACATGTAAAGTCAATTGTTCATAACATCAATAATAAGCGAACGAATGTTATTTTCGGGCAAAAAACGAAGGTAATTTGGGGAGAGGAATATATTTACGACACCATCGGGAATATTCGTTTTGCAATATCTGCAAAATCCTTTTACCAAGTGAATCCACCACAGACGAAGATGCTTTATGAAAAGGCTTTGGAGTATGCTTCGATTAAGCGTAATGATGTTGTTGTCGATGCTTATTGCGGGATTGGTACCATCTCATTATTTCTGGCTCAAAAAGCGGCGAAAGTTTATGGAGTGGAGGTTGTTCCAGAGGCGATAAGTGATGCAAAGAAGAATGCTAAATTGAATGGTATAACAAATGCTGAATTCGTTGTCGGAGAAGCAGAGAAAGTGATGCCGTGGTGGAAAGCTCAAGGGTTGAAACCAAATGTAATTGTTGTTGATCCTCCAAGGAAGGGCTGTGAAGTGGACTTTCTAAATGCAATGATCGAAATGGAACCGGAGCGGATTGTTTATGTATCCTGTAATCCATCAACATTGGCAAGGGATCTGCGTGTGCTGGAAGATGGCGGTTATGAGACTAAGGAAGTGCAGCCTGTGGACATGTTTCCTCAGACCGAGCATGTGGAGGCTATAGTGTTGCTACAACGTCGAACTGTCTAGTTAAAAAACAAATCACCTAGTAAAAATAAACATTTCCGATTACGACCCTGATTTCGTAATAATAAACATTTCCGATTTCAGGGTCTTTTTCATGTTCATCCCTTGTCTTTTCTCGGTTTTCTAGTGTTTCCATTACGCAACATTATCGGAAATCTTTATTGGTCTTATGTCAAGAAATCGGACAGGTTAAATGTAGAAATTTACCTAGCTTGTGCAGCTACCGC
>NZ_BAAKSZ010000047.1:0-17388 GCF_059698015.1 Oceanobacillus sp. NCCP-135
CCAGCAAAAACCGGCTTTTGTAGGCTTTTTTTTGAATTATATGGGGGAGAACTTTGGACTGTCAAGTAGGAATATCCTTCACCATGCCAAGGACGGATAAATTATAGACCTGCATCTTTTGCTTCGACAAGTCGTCATCAACAAACCCAACCGGACGTAGTTCAGCATGCTGATGATCATTTTTCAACTGGCGTGCGATCATCGCCCCTGCAGACCCGGCGCCAACGATCAATGTGCGTTTTTGATTGTTTGTTTCCGCAATATAGCGATCACGGAAAATCCGCCACACAAAGCGCGATCCGCCAATCAGGATAATATGCAGCATCCATGTAACAATCAGTGCACGGCGATAGATGAAGAAATCATTGACGAGGAATTGAACCACTCCGGCTGCCACAATCGATAGGGTAATAGATTGCACAATCGCAAGCAGCTCACCAACACTCGCATAGGCCCACACCTTGTTATACAGCTTGTACAGCATCGCAAATAAATGATGAAAGAATAATAGTGCAACTGCGCTGATGATGATCGCATTCAAATCCAGTACGTCTGTATAAGGATAGACGATCCATGATGCGATGAAGATGGCGGTGCTGACAATGATGGAATCCAGCAAGATTAATAGAGTCAGTCTAGTTCGGTAGGTCATTTGGTTTCGCTCCTTTCTTTAGTGTTTGGGTCAGCTCTGTATGAATTCCCTTATGTGCTATGTGTGAAACTGTTTATCCTATAATTGATTCATATGTACTATGTTTTTCTTTCTTACGTGGAACCATTATCTCATTAAGAAATGCTACTACATTTTTCCTGCCTTTGATGTTAAGATTTCGATAAATATGGCTAATATGGACTTTTACCGTACCCTCACTCAGCTGCAATTTCTCTGCGATAACGGAATTTTTGATCCCCTGTTTCATGAAATAAGCGATTTCCGCCTGACGTATGGTGAGGTTGATTTCATTTTCATGCAGTCGATGGTGAAACAAGCCGATATTGTTTTCCTTCAACTCCATTACGCTTGCAATCAACGCTTTGGTCGTTGTTGGTGGAAGGACGAAGCGATCATTGCTTGCATGATGAATGCTATGAATAAGAGCATCCTCCATCCGGGAACTTTTCAGCAAGAGACTATCCACTCCAGCCTGGATTACATCCAACAGATTGGCATGATCCATGTTGGTTGTCATCGCAATAAATCGCATATCACGCACCATTTCTTTGGTGTATTTAACTGTTGATAGTACATCACGAATGAGAATATCGTCAACATCAAAAAGTACTATTTTCGGGCTTAAATCGACAATCTTTTCATGTATCCCGCTTGTAAGCGTGATTTGGTCCATCAACGTGATTGATTTTTCCTTCTCCAATGCATCGATTATTGGATTTAAAAATTCTTTCTTACTCAAGTATACTACATTCACCATTCCTTTTTCCCATCTTTCTATATCTTTTTCCAAAAAGAATACCTTTCAATCATACGAAAGGGATAGTCATATGTAAAAGTGACTTTGTATAAAATAAGTCATGTATTTTGCTTATTATCGACAAAATATGGAATCATTGCTTAAATAATCCTCTTAAATACTGAATTGCATCCGCACGATTATGAATGCTCAATTTATTATAGATTTCACTGATGTAATTTTTAACAGTACCCTCACCCAGAAATAACCTTTGGGCGATTTGTTTATTTGAATAGTTTTCCATAAATAATGTGGCAATCTCCAGTTCACGGTTGGTAAAGTGATAGCCCCGGTTCTCCAGACGTGTTCCAAGTATCCCTCTTCGATCAAGGGTCAGTTCACGGATCTTATCAACCAGGATTTTTGCAACATCTCCAGATAAGACTATCTCTCCACGATGCACATCCCGAATCGAGCGAATTAGCGTATCCTTGTACACGGCCTTTATCAGAAAACCATCTGCCCCTACATTAATTCCTCGAAGAACAAGCTCTTCCTCCAGCGCTGAGGTTAATAGGATCACCTTCACATTAGGAAAATTTTCTTTCACATAGACCGTTGTTTTTATTCCGTTCATATTCGGCATATGGATGTCCATAAGGATGACATCAGGCCGGATGCGCTTCATTTGTTCCATTGCAGACACCCCATTATCTGCAGTAGCCGTAACCTTTATATCTTCTGTCTGACCAATGATTGCTTCGACCCCTTCACGAAACAGACGCTGATCATCAACGAGCATAACGTTGATCACGCCCTAACCTCCTTCTTTGTTCCGAGTGCCTAGTAGTTCAGGATTACTATTGGTTTTAGATGCCTTGCTTGAAAGCCATTGCTTGTTTTTTTGCAGGTGAGCTTCTGAGAGCTTGGCTCCTACATGAAAAGAGAATTACCCTAAAGTAGCAAGGCATTCATTTTCTGCGGTAGGTCATGTTGGTTAGTCTGTGGTGGTCGTATTTTTAGTATAATGTATTGGTAGTGCAAAATTATGTATACCCTTGGAGAATGCTCACTTCGGGTGGCTGGCACTTGGAGGACATGCCTGCTTTATATGGGAGCCTGTTTTCGGTTTTGCTCTTTCATAGGAAGCGAGATTGCCTCATGTGGCTGGTGGGCGTTTTCCGGTCGAGTTGCTGCACACGCTCGCACTGGAAGTGGCATTTTTGTTTCGGATGGCTGGCGCATTTTTAGTCAGGGTGGCAGCACCTATTTTTGTTCCGGATGCCTGCACTCATATTTATCCAGAGTGGCAGCACCTATTTTTGTTCCGGATGCCTGCACTCATATTTATCCAGAGTGGCAGCACCTATTTTTGTTCCGGATGCCTGCACTCATATTTATCTAGGATGCCAGCACCTATTTTCCAGCCGAGTTACTGCACAAGCCCATGCAGGCAGCTCTTTCGCCCGAGTTTACGCATAAGTTTAGTTTAGGCGGTAGGCGTTCATATTTTGCCTAAAACAATCCTAAAAATTTCTTTCGTTTCACGTGATGCGGCTCATCCCTATTTACATTCTGCCCCTGGATGAGCAGCTCCGTATTCTCCATAAACATGAAAACCGCTTCATTACCATGTTCCTTCCGTATTTCCTCATACGCTTCCTGCATGCAGAATCCACGTGTTGTCGTATTATGCGCATCCGAAGCAATAAAATGCGTGAGATTCGCCTCGATCAGCTGATGGGAAAGCTTCTGAATATTTTTCCCAAACTTCCCAGCAACACTCGCGGCAGTCACCTGAGCCAGCACACCCTTTTGCACGAAATCGAATAGTTTCTCCGGATGCTCAGAAATTTCCCGATTGCGCTCCGGATGTACAATAATCGGCATAAATCCCGCCACCTGAATATCAAAGAGCATTTGCTTCGCATACCTCGGCACATGACCAGACGGAAATTCCACAAACACATACTTCGTCTCATTTGTTAATGTAACCAACTCATCCGCTTTTAAATCAGTAACCATCTCGCCATATAAACGATTCTCCTGCCCCGGCAAAACAGTGAGTGGAATCTCCCGTTGCTGCAATTGATCATTCAGCTCTTCCACCGCTTTTAAAATTGCGGCTTTGCCATTATTGTACTTGCCATTTTGATTATGCGGGGTGGCGATAATCGTGCGGATTCCTTGTTCGGTTGCAGCTTTAGCCATTGCGATGCTGTCCTCCAGTGCCTGAGCACCATCATCGACCCCTGGTAAAATATGCGAATGGATATCAATCATGTATGTCACGTCCTCTAAATATTAAATTAATTTTTACGTTGTATTATAGCAGATCGTGACAGATTATGTATAGCTGGTTTGGGTGAAAATGGTATTAATGTTAATATTTTACAGTTAGTCAGTTAAAAAATTGTGCTCCCGTCCTTATGTGAGTATGCTACCTGGTCGTGTGCTCGCTGCTTGAAGTTGTGCAGTGGGGGTGCGGTTGTGAGCGGGACCGGGCGCAGCGCTTGATAAGGCGTGCAGCTACGGGGGGGACCTGGGTGCAGCGCTCGATAAGTTCGTGCAGCTATGGGTGAGCCGGGCGCAGCGCTTGATATGTCGTGCAGCGCACACGCAAAGTTATGCGCCTATACCTAGAGTCGTGCAGCTCACACGCAAAGTTGAGAGAAAGCTTCACCAAGTTGAGAGAAAATTGAAATATATACTTTTTCTCTCAACTTTGACCGGGGATGTCTCAACTTTTACGTATTGTCTCTCAACTCCAGCAGCTTGTCTCTCAACTTTTACGTTTTATCTCTCAACTCCAGCTACTTTTCTCTCAACTTTCTCGCATTATCTCTCAACTCCAGCCGCTTATCTCTCAACTCTAGCGCAAGTCTCTCAACTTCCACAAGTTATCTCTCAACTCCAACGCAAGTCTCTCAACTCCAGCGCAAAGCCACGCAGGAACACCAGCGACCCAACTAAATCACTAACCACTACCCTTTTCCCTACTTATCTATTAAATAAACCCCATAATTTTTTAGTAGAAACACGTTCTGGTGCATCGATTTGCACAGCTTGCCCATTTACCAATGCTTCACTATTTTCCATCAGCTGGTATACGAGGCTGTTCCCATATTCCTTTTCGATTTTACGAAAGGCTGTCCGCATATAAAAACCGCGTTTTTTAACATGATGGGCATCTGAGGCAATGAAATGTGTTAGATTCACTTCGAGTAATTGGCGAGAGAATTTTTCAACCCTTTTCCCTGCATTGCCGATCACACTTGCAGCTGTCACCTGTGTAAGGGCACCGTTTTTTACAATTCGGTAAAGTTTATCCGGATTTTCCATTAGCTCATGATTTCGTTCTGGATGCACTATAATTGGCTTATAGCCAGCGATTTGCATGTCAAATAGGAGCTGTGTCGAATACTCAGGCACATGGCTCGCCGGTAATTCGACAAATACATAGCCACTTGTTTCATTCAGTGGTAGCACATCGCCATTTTTTAAATCTTCAATCATATCTCCATAAATTCGCGTTTCCTGACCTGGGAGGATTTGAATAGAAATCTGTTCTTGCTGGAGCTTGCCATTCAGATAGTCCACCGCTCCAATAATATTCGCACCTGTGTTGATAAACGCTCCGTTTTGGTGATGTGGTGTTGCGATTATTTTTCGAATACCTTCTTTTTCAGCGGCACGCGCCATTGCAAGGCTTTCTGTTAAAGAGCTCGCTCCATCATCGAAACCCGGCAATATATGACAGTGAATATCGATCATTTTAACACCCCTATAATAGTTGGATTCCCTAATCTTTGTCTATGTTAACTTTTTCTCTCTATTTTTTTGTTTTCAATTAGGCAATTATACCCATTATAACAGATTGACCCTGCAAATTACACTTTCACTAAGTCATATTTAAGTCATGCATATGGGTGAAAAGTCATGTGTTTGCTTGTTGAAAAATAGTTTTATTTATAAAGCTTAGGACTGTGGTTACTCGTCCCCAGATGATTTGCTGATGTTAAAGTCATCATACGGCTGGTTAAAATGGCGAATGCTCTCCATTACCGGAAATATGCAAGACTCCTTGAAAATGCATGCTTATTTCATCTGTCCGATAAAGCACTGTCGAAGTTTTTTCTAATACTACTCCGAATAAAAGCCAGAGTGATACTCCTGCTGTGGTACGAGTGGGGAGGCTTATGGATCAGATTACTCTAAGTTCCATAAAATTATTGCAACTTTTACTTCATGGTAGCGTCAATTGGTTAGTCAGTATAAGTTTTGCGAAGTGAATTCTATCTTCTGCATTGAATTCATGACAGCTTCAATTGGTTAGTCAGTTTAGGTTAAAGGAAATGTATTGTAACTTCTGCATTGACTTTATGATAGCGTCAATCTAGGTTAGAGAAAGTGTATTGCAAATGCAGTCCATAATAGCACTAAAATATGCGAAAACCTTTAAAAAAACTCCCCATCCATGTGGATGAGGAGTTTCTGTATTTTAGTCTTAATTTTTTCCGTAATAGTAATAATAATTGGCTTCTTTTTTACTGCGATCATTTAAAATTGTGCCGAGAATTTTTGCGTTAACGGCCTGTAATGCTTCGATTGCCTTATTTGCTGCCTCAAATTCGGTTTGCTTGCTTCTGACAACCAGAATCGTCCCATCCACCTTACTTGCTAAAATCTGTGCATCCGCTACCGCTAATACTGGTGGTGTATCAAACATAACGATATCGTATCTTTCCCGAGCTTCCTCGATAAATTGATCCATCCGCTTCGATGCCAGTAATTCAGACGGGTTCGGTGGGATTGGACCACAGGAGATCAGATCCAAGTTCTCTACATCACTTTGTGCAACGACCTCGTCAAGGCTAGAGTCACCAACAAGTAAATTACTTAACCCCCGCAAATTATCCAGGCGAAATGTATAATGAATCGTCGGTTTCCGTAAATCCGAGTCGATGAGCAGCACTTTCTTTCCTTGCTGTGCATAAACAACTGCCAAGTTAGCTGTTGACATCGACTTTCCTTCCGCAGGGCCCGCTGACGTTAAGATCATCGTCTGCAAATCCACATCTACAGCAGAGAACTGCAGATTGGTGCGGATCGTCCGGTATTGCTCAGAGATTGGAGAGCGCGGGCTTAATTTTGTAATCAAATACCGCATTTTATTATGTCTAGAATGATTTTTTTTACGCGCCATTTAACCCACCCCTTTTCGATCTGCTTGTCTGTGGCTGTAATTGCTGATCCAGACGAACATCGCCGTCTTCCATATGGGAAACAACTCCTAAGACAGGAATCTGTAATTTCTTCTCGATGTCATCCTCTGTTTTGATCGTATTATCCAAGTACTCCAATAAGAACGCAATCCCCACACCAATCATCACGCCGAGCACAACCGCAATCGCAATATTCAGCAGTGGGTTCGGTGCAACTGGTGTCGGATTCTCAGGCATCTCAGCACTCGAAAGGATCTTTACATTATCAACATTCATCAAATCCGGAATTTTTTCCTGAAAAATCCCCACGGTTGTGTTCGCAAGCTCTGCTGCTAGCACCGGATCGGGATCTGTGGCAGTTATTGTAACTACCTGCGATTGCTCCGCACTTGATACTTGAATTTTATTCGCCAGCTGTGCGCTTGACATATTCAGATTCAATTCAGCGGCAACATCATCCAGGATTACCGGACTTGTGATGATGACATTATACGTATTGATCAACTCCACATTCGTACGGATATCTGTCTGAGTGAATTGTGCGTTCGGATCCTGCTGGCTCTGGTTCACGAGAAACTGCGAACTATTTTGATAGGTCGGCGTTAAAACAAAATAACTTATAATGGCAGCAATCACCGCCGCACCTAAAACTAAGGCGATAATCAGTAAAATTCGCTTCTTGATCACCTCAACTATTTCTTTCAGGGAAATCGTTTCTTCCATGTTCGTACCTCCATTTGATTCTGGTCTGATCCTGATTTGGGTTGGGATCGTCGGCTGCCGAGCGCTACCTCGGGTCATGTGTTGAACGGTGCTTCTGTCGAGTCTTGGGCGTTGCTCCGAGCCGGGTGGTGAGCACTGCTTCAGTCTTGGCTGATGCTTCGTGCCGGGTGGTGAGCACTGCTTCAGTTTTGGCCGGTGCTTCGAGCCGGGTGGTGAGCACTGCTTCAGTCTTGGCTGATGCTTCGTGCCGGGTGGTGAGCACTGCTTCAGTTTTGGCCGGTGCTTCGAGCCGGGTGGTGAGCACTGCTTCAGTCAGACACCAGGCGTTGCTTCACAGCGAGTGTTGTGCTTTGCTCCATTCTTGAGCGCCGCCTCGTGCCGGGTGCTGAACATAGCTCCAAGCAGATCCCGAACATTGCTGCCTCATACCGGATATTGAGTGGTCGCTCCAGTCGAGTCTTGAGTGCCGCTTCGAGCCGGGGCTTGAGTGGTCGCTCCAGTCACACCTAGTACGTCGCCTTCAGCCAGGGCTTGAGCATTGCTTTATACCAGAAGTTATTACATTAGTGAAACCCGGCCACTGAGTTAGCGGGCTGGATTCAGCAACATGATATATGTAACTCCACACCGCACCCCAATATAAGCAGATTCAGACGTGATGTAATTATCGGTTCCTTTTCTCTATATAAAGTAATTTTTTACCCTAAAGTCTACTTCGACACTATAAACGAAATTATAACATATTGAAAGAAAATGCAATAATTATTTTTAGAATCTTTTATTGAAGATAGATGCTGAAAAGGAGCTTTCTGGAGTTCAATCGATGAGTGTAATTACCTATTAAAAAGGATAACTTCAGCGGCTGTTTCAAAGGCAGCGGTTGATTTCATATAGATATGGTAAAATTTTATAAATAATTTTCACGAAGTATTATTTAGGTAATTTTTCTTATTTCTAGTAATTCATGACCGTTTTAGCAAACATTACAATCCTATTACAAAACCTCTATTAATCTATTAAAATTTTACAAAAACAGCTATAATAGAAACACTTCTATAAAGTAAAAAGTATGAGGGGGAAAATGAATTGGCCAATAAAAAGATTATTATGTCGGTTACTGCCAGCGCAGCAATTGCATCGGCAATATTCGCAGCAGAGGAAGCAGAAGCAGCGTCCTACAAAGTACAGAGCGGGGATTCATTATGGTCAATAGCACAGAAACACGGCACTAGCGTTTCGAATTTGAAATCTATCAACAAGCTGTCAAGTGACCTTATTTTTCCAAACCAAATAATCGAAACGGAGAAAAAGTCATCAAACACGAGTACCAGCTCAAATTCTAGCAATTCATCTACTAATACAAATACAAACAATAATGCTAAATCTACATACACGGTAAAACGCGGTGACACACTAAGTGGGATCGCCTCAAAACATAATATTTCTCTTTCTAATTTGATGAAATGGAACGGTCTGAATTCGACACTGATTTATCCTGGCAATGTGTTTGTGGTGAGCGCATCGGGTGCGAGCAATTCAGGATCTAGCGGTTCATCGAATTCTAATGCGGGATCAGGTTCATCAAACACAGGCGGACAAGTTGGTTCATCAACGGTTTACACGGTTAAATCTGGTGATACGCTATCCAGAATCGGAGCACAACACGGGGTAAGTGTTGCAAACCTAAAGTCATGGAATAACCTTCGCTCCGATTTAATTTTAATCGGACAAAAGCTGAACATTGGTGGGAAAGCTAGTTCCGGATCAGGAAATACATCTGGCTCTAACAGCAATGCAAGCGAAAAGCCAACAGCAAATGTCGATTACAATGTGGACAAGCTAATCAGTGTAGCAAAGAGCATGAATGGCGTTAAATACACATGGGGCGGATCCAGCCCGAGTGGCTTTGACTGCAGCGGGTTCATCTACTATGCCTTTCAACAAGCAGGAAAGGACATTAGCCGAACATCAGCCGCAGGATTCTTTGACCGGTCTTACTATGTCAACAAACCACAAGTAGGCGACCTTGTATTCTTTGAAGGCACCTACAAAGCAGGCATCTCCCACATGGGAATCTATCTCGGCAGCGGCAATTTCATACATGCAAGCTCAAGTGGTGTGAGGATTAACAATGTAAAAGATTATTATTGGAAAGATCATTTTGATAGTTATAAACGGTTTTACTAGTTGGCAGTTGATTAATTAAGGTTTAAATAATGAAAGGTCTTAGTTTAATAAAGGGCTTTAGTTAATTAAGTGCCGGTTAGGAAGGCAAAATTAATAAAATATCGGTTTTAAAGGAGAGGACTTCAGCGGGGCTGGGGTTCTTTTTTGGGGTTGAGGTTGTTTGTTTGCCGGTAGAGCGCTGCTTGGGGACGGGATTGCTCGTTTGGCGGTAGAGCGCTGCTTGGGGATGGGATTGCTCGTTTGCCGGTAGAGCGCTGCTTGGGGACGGGATTGCTCAACTTGGTGGCGCTGATGCACTACTTCTAGCTGGGGAGCGGTACGGTGGGTTGTGTGGGTGCTTCTTGTGTGGGCGGAGCGCCCGTGCGTGATTGGATGGGGGGCGAGTTGTGTGGGGATGGCCTGAAGTTGAGAGATAATCCCCTGAAGTTGAGAGATAATCCCCTGAAGTTGAGAGATAATCCTTAAAGTTGAGAGGGAACGGCAATTAGTTGAGAGATAATATATGAATCACTCATTTTCTCTCAACTTACACCAGCTTTCTCTCAACTTTCCACGTGTTTCTCTCAACTTTTCCCCCGCTTGTCTCAACTCCTACGCGCACCCATCAAGGCTCATCGCTTGTGAAAACCCTTCCTCATCATTACACTAATATAATAAACGTTTCGAGAGATGAGGTTTGATTTTTGTGGATTCAACAGGGCGGCTTACCTATAGGAAACTCACTGCTTTTTTTATTCCATTAGGGGTTGCGGCAAGTTTGACTTCCGTAACACACGTCATAATTAATGGAACACTGAGCCGTGGGGATAATGGGGCTTTTATTGTAGCTTGTTTTGCTGTGGCGATGTCTGTATTTGGTATTGTTGAGCGACCGATGATTGTTTTTCGTCAAGCATCATCGGCATTAGTAACCGGTCAAAAGTCTTTTAAACTATTAAGTAATTTTTTTATATACATTTTAATCATTGTCATGGGAATCAGTTTTATGTTGGGATACACGCCGATCGGAAATTGGGTTTACATCCATCTATTCAATGCTACAGACGATATGGTGACCGCAATTTCGTATACCTTCCGAGTGATCACATTTGTCATTATATTTTCCGGAATTCGTGGCATTTACCAGGGTGTGATCATTAATCAACTGGAAACGAAATGGCTGACAATTGGCGTTGTCACAAGGCTCATTGCGATGTTCATTATTTCTTATTTACTGGTTATCTTTGATTTTATTACTAGCGCTGCCGGCGGGGTTATTTTTCTGGTGGGAATGATTGTCGAATGCCTTGTAAGTGTTTATAAAGGCCGGCTTCTTATCAAGGAGGCAAAAGTAGAAACAGGTCCCGGGCAATTGAAGAAAGCGGACATTTCCAAATTTTACTTTCCACTAGTAGCTTATTTTCTAATGCAAACCATCCTCATTCCAGTTATTTACATTTTACTGGCAAAATCAGCTGATATCGAGATGAGCATCGCATCATTTGCGCTCGCTTTTAGTATCACACAAATGATTCTCGGATTTTTCATGTATACCCATCAGCTGCTGCTCCAATTTTATGGACAGAACACAAGGAAAGTAGTCAAGTTTGTCATTATGATCAGCATCATTCCATCACTCCTGCTTTGTGTTCTATGCTATACGCCGCTTGGGATGCTCTTTATGACAGCAATTATGGGTGCGGAGGCTTCCTTATCGATCGCTACTATCGCTGTGCTGAAATTTTTCATTATAAAAACACTTGTCTTTCCATGGGTGGATTTTCTGAATGGCTTCCTCATGCTGAAACGCCAGACGAACAAAATGCTCTTCGCCCAAATCGGCAATCTGATCATTGTCATTATTACTTTGCTGGGTCTAGTTCATTTATATCCCGGTTTAAATGGCGTAAACGGATCCATCGCAGCCTCCCTCGGCGAACTTGCCGGAATTGTTATTGTCAGCATCATCGTATACCGCATGTCGGATATGTATAAAAAAAGAAGATATAAGCGGTTGAGGACGCGGAGGCAGTAGGTTTTGGTTTGATAAATTTAATTTTATTTTTAATTCTGGCTGTACCTGCAGTAAATAATTAATGTAATTGTGTAAAGTTGAGAGAGAGTGGTCATTAGTGGAGAGAATGGCTGTTAGTTGAGAGATAATTCCTGAAGTTGAGAGATAACAGCATGAAGTTGAGAGATAATTCCTGAAGTTGAGAGATAACAGCATGAAGTTGAGAGATAAACCCTGAATCACGGGGTTTCTCTCAACTTTTTCCGAATTTGTCTCAACTTCACCACCGCTTCTCTCAACTTTTCCATATTTGTCTCAACTTCACCACCGCTTCTCTCAACTTTTTCCGAATTTGTCTCAACTTCACCACCGCTTCTCTCAACTTTTTCCGAATTTGTCTCAACTTCACCACCGCTTCTCTCAACTTTTCCATATTTGTCTCAACTTCGACACCGCTTCTCTCAACTTTCCCGGCTATCGTTCAACCCTCTGACTCTTTTCGCAATTTCCTAACCACTTCAACATCTAACTTTGTTAATTTTGCAATATGTTTATCCGAGAAATTATCTCGGATAAGCTCCTGAGCAAACAATGTTTTTGCTTCTTCCATTCCCTCTGCTTTTCCTTTTTCAATCCCTTCCGTTTTTCCTTCTGCTTTTCCTTCTGCTTTTCCTTCTGCCTTTCCTTCTGCCTTCGCTTCAGCAAAAAGCTCAGCTAAAGTCGGTGATAATCTTTCTTTTTCTGCCTTCATTTGCTGTATTTCCTCCTTTCCTATTAATGGTCTGATTTCTTCAATGAATTTCTGTTTTAGTTCTTCAGGTACTTGTAATAAATAATCAATGAAGTAAAATAATGCGGTAAAATAAGTGCTAGTTTCCTCATTGCTTATGGTGAATTTCTGGAGGATTTGCGTCATTAATTTGCGTTTAAATATATAGCGTTGTTGGGAATCATTCTTAGTTTTACTTGCATAAATCCCAGCGATCACTGCAACAGCAAATGGGTTGGATGATTGTTCTAGCTTTTTAATATTTTTATAATCGAATTTGTATATATTGTATGTGTATTCCAGCTCCGTGCCATGATATGAATAACGATATTGATTATGATAAGTAGATTTTTCAGCGTCTGTTAGTAGCGCAACTGCGTATATTTCCCGATCAAACTTATCATAAATACGGTAAAAATAACGAAACATCCGCTTCGGGAAATCCGCATCATCCCTACCTTCAACCTCGATATGGACAAGTATCCATCTTTCATCACCATTTTTCAGAAATACTTTCACAATTTGATCCGCGTCAACCCTGCCTTTCTTCCCTTGAATGATTTCCTTATAAAGCTCTTGCTGCAGAAAGTCTGGATCCTTTGTAAAATCAATTTCTTCATATAACCTTGGAGCAAAAAAATGCATGAACTTTTCAAATAATTCTGTTATTAAATTTTTCCAAAGACCATCTTGATCGGGCGGACTTTCTGCTGCCACATATTTCTTCTTCTCTTCTTGCACAACATTCATTGCCATTATTTTACCACATCCTTTGCTAAATATGAATCTAGGTCATATGACTTATTACATAAAATTGCGACACCTACTTTTTTACCCATCTTTTACATTCTCCTTCATAGATAAGTCCGCTCGATTTTAATAATCTATTTGCCAGGCTTTTACAGTTAATCTTCAAAAAGCGCATCGCTTCCTTATTGGTTATCCAAGGATGAACGACTAGCAGATAATCTGCAATCGCTTTAAGGTGTGCATTTTTTGACAAAGTAAAGCAGTGTTCACACACCCACTTGCCATAACCCCGCTTCATCCCCAGCCTGCCACATGCTGGGCATTGCACTCCTGGCAAAATGTCTGTTGCTTTAATGCCATGATTCCCTATGACATCCATATCAAATTCTTTGCATTCCTTTAAAATGGTATACCCTATTTTTTCAGTATTCATTTGGGTATGTTTTTCTTTGTATTCATGATTTTTTTGAATGATCATACTTGGAATATGAGAACCGTGTGCAACAATTTCGGCTATTTCCTGTTCATCCCCCTTCACTTTGACAATCGTACCAGGGTCACTGATCGCTACAAGTGGGTGGATCTGAATATTGTGGAGGTTGCGTTCCTCAAGCCACATCTGAAGTTTGAATTTTTGGATCTCTGCCTGCGTGATGGGGTAATCATATCCTGTTTCTTTCATTCCATTTTCACGGATCAGTTGTTTGAGGGTAGTATCAAAGATAATCGTTCCAGAATAATTTTTGCTTTCAACAGGAAATATCCCAGACGAGGCAATGACGAAGGTGTCAATTTGAAATTGTTTTCCCATAACAGTGAGGCATACATCATGAAGAATAGTTGCATCCCTGGCTAGAAAATCGATGTGATAATCAACCGCTTTCTCTCCTTCAAATCCTTTCAGCCGTAAAGCGTGCTCCCATTTAATTTCTTGTAAGTACGGAAAATTCGGCCTCAGCCTCGGAACAATTGCATCATATTTTTGCAATATGAGTGGTCTTTTTCTTTTTCTAAGTATCATTTTACAGCCTCCTCTTTTAGCTAACATCATACTATATCTATCAAATTATTCATAATATGCAATAACTTATTTTTAGGGAGAAATTAACAGATGAAAATTTAATTTTGGTAGCAGTTTTTACTAATATGGATATATTATTTAGTTGGAAAATTTAATTTTGTCCTATTTTTAAAGGAAATTTAAAGATTAATTTTTTTTTGAAGTAAGAAAGTATCAACGAAATCCGATTTTGGGGCTTTGACCTCTAGAAAGACGCTTTGGCGTTTTTCTAAGCATACGGATCGGATGGATACCATTGGAATGATCTTTTTGATGATTATATGAGGTTTTATTAGTGGCAGTTAGTTCGTTAATTAAGTGCCAATTTTAAAAGGCCAGTTAATTAAATGCCTATTATAAGGGGAGGAATTCAGCATGAGGCCAGACTTCATTATTGGTGGGTGATTTTTGTAAGGTGGCGTGCGGGGAGTGTCCTTTGGTTGAGATGGGATATTTGGTAGTGGAGTTGAGAGATACATGCTTAAAGTTGAGAGAGAACGGTAATTAGTTGAGAGATACATGCTTAAAGTTGGGAGAGAACAGTAATTAGTTGAGAGATAATATGTGATTTATCGCTTATCTCTCAACTTCATTTGAGTTTGTCTCAACTTTCCACGTGTATTTCTCAACTTTCCACGTGTATTTCTCAACTTTACACGGTTTTCTCTCAACTTCCGCACCCCTTCTCTCAACTTTCACACCTCCTCTCTCAACTTCCCTCAAGCTATCCTCCACTCAGCAGATTAAACAATTAAAAAAATAAGCCCGGACAACTTATCCAGACCTACTTCACTGCTAAACATCCACCCCATCCAATCTCACCAACACCTCTTCCAACGAAGGCATGCCGCCCTGCGCACCCTGTTTCTCAACGGAAATAGACGCACTCGCATTGGCAAATCGGACTGCCTCCTCGATGGTCCTTCCTGCTATTAGCGCATATGCAAAGCTTCCGTTAAAGGTATCACCAGCACCTGTTGTATCAACTGGTTCCACTGGAAATCCTTTAATAAAAATATGCTGATCCCCATCATAATAACGAGCGCCCTGCTCACCCAATGTAACAATTAATTTATTGGGATAGCGTTCTAAGGCTTGTTCCATATTTTCACCAAAAATGCTGATACATTCTGATTCATTTGGTGTAAGATAGGTTGCTAAATCAATGAATTCTTTTTTAAAATTATCGACTGGTGCGGGATTGAGGACAACAGGAACACCGTAATCATTGCATATTTTCAGTACGGTATGAACGGTATCGGCAGGGATCTCCAGCTGTACAACGACCATTTCGCTTTGAATAATATGCTGCTTCACACGTTCGATTTCCGCTGATGTTAATAGATTGTTTGCCCCTGGTACGACAATAATTCGATTATCAGCATCGGAAACAATGATTGTAGCAATGCCTGTTGTTTCATTTGAAAATAAAAACACGTTTTCTGTATTGACGTTTTCCTGTTTCAATGACATGAGCGCTTGTTCGCCATAGCTATCCGTACCGCAAGCCCCAATCATCCCCGTTTCCTTGCCAAGTCTTGCAATCGACACCGCTTGATTTGCGCCCTTCCCGCCAAAATAGGTGGAAAAGGAGCTTCCCATCTTTGTTTCACCCTTACCCGGGACATGATTTGTTGCCACAACCAAATCCATATTAATACTTCCTACGACAGTAATCATTGTATCAACCCTCCTCTTCCATTTTAATACTTCCGATGACGGTAATCATCATATCAACCCCTCGCTTGCATATTATTACTTCCGATGACAATAATCATTGTATTAGCCCTATCTTAATATTTTTTGAGTGCTTCAATCATCAGCTGCCAAAATCCGTCCATATCAAGTTCCAAGCCAAATTTCGCATTAACTTCTCTTCCTGAAACGCCATGCAGATCAATTAAAGTTGTTCCGGCAGTAAATTCACCCTTCGTTTCCACCGCTATGTTTACATTCTTCATTGTAAACAATTCCGGTGCGACCAAATAGGCTACTGTCAACGCATCGTGTACCGGTGCTCCATCAAAGTCAAACATTTCTTTGTAGGTTGATGCAAAAAATACTAGCAATTCACCAACTATGTTAGCAACCTTGTTGTCGATTTCATTCACTTGCTCAATCACTTCTTTTGTTGCTAAGGCTTGATGTGTGATGTCAAGGCCCATCACTGCAAGTGGAATGCCACTATCAAACACTTTTTTCGCCGCTTCCGGATCAGCCCAGATATTAAATTCAGCAGTTGGTGTCCAGTTTCCAAATGTTCCGCCACCCATCAGAACAATCTCTTCAATATTATCTCTTATTTCTGGTGCTTTTGTTAATGCAAGCGCAACATTGGTTAATGGTCCTGTTGGTAAGATGGTAACCGGATCCTTTGCTGATTTCACTAATCTTATGATGGTATCCGAACCGTGCTCATCACTCCAACTGCGTGTTGGCTCAGGGAGTGCGGGGCCGTCCAGCCCGGAATCCCCATGAATTCCCGGAGCGTTTTCCCGCAGGCGTACCAACGGCTCACTGGCTCCTTTTGAAACAACCACATCATGCAATGATACCAGATCACAAATTTTCAAAGCATTCCTTGTTGTTTTTTCGATTTCTGCATTCCCGGAAACCGTCGTTATTCCTAAAATTTTCAGCTTAGATTGTGCTGCCGCTAAAATAATCGCAATCGCATCATCATGCCCCGGATCGCAATCCATAATAATCTTTTTCGAAGTCATTTTATATCTCCTTTACTATTTAAGTATGTTGGGATGAGGAAGCGCATCTTTGGAGTTGAGAGATATTGCCCTAGAGTTGAGAGATAAACCCCTAAGTTGAGAGATATTGCCCTAGAGTTGAGAGATAATACCCAAAAGTTGAGAGATATTGCCCAAATCCACAGTTTTCTCTCAACTTTCACACTCCCTCTCTCAACTCGTAACAGGTTTCTCTCAACTTTCACACTCCCTCTCTCAACTCGTAACAGGTTTCTCTCAACTTTCACACTCCCTCTCTCAACTCGTAACAGGTTTCTCTCAACTCCCACACTCCCTCTCTCAACTCGCAACAGGTTTCTCTCAACTTTCACACTCCCTCTCTCAACTCGCAACGGTTTTCTCTCAACTCCCACACTCCATCGCAACTTTTCCATGCTGCTCATCTGTTACATGTTCTACAAACCGCAAAAAGCATCCCTGAATAAATGCTTTTCTTTTTCAAGATTGGTCTTATGTCAAGAAATCGGACAGGTTAAATGTAGAAATTTACCTAGCTTGTGCAGCTACCGC
>NZ_BAAKSZ010000048.1:0-16197 GCF_059698015.1 Oceanobacillus sp. NCCP-135
AGTAAACATACTGGAGGTATTTGAACAAAAGCCCCCCATTTTGGAGGGAATAAAGTGACGCTTTACACCTATATAAAGAAAGAACAAGAAGTTATTGTTGAAACGGACGAAGAAGAACTACCAAACTTCTTTGAAAAAGAAGAACTTCTTAAATTTTTGGATACTGCTTTAGAAAAAGGCCTGTATATGGATTATCTTATTTTCCTAACGCTCGCCTACACAGGAATGCGTATAGGTGAATTGGTTGCACTCAAGTGGAACAATATCGACTTTACTAACAACACCATTGGTATTACAAAAACGTATTATAATCCAAAAAGTAACACTACCCAATATCAATTAGTTCCACCTAAGACAAAAAAATCTCGACGTAAAATTGTGGTAGATGAAATAGTAATTGAAACGTTGAGGAAACATAAGATGGAACAAGAAAGGATTATTACTCTACTTGGAAATTCTTACGATGACAAGGGATTTATATTTGCTAATATAGATAAACATCCCGGTTATCCAATACTGAAAAAATTAGTTAGAAATAGAATGGAAAGATTGCTAAAGCTTGGTGGATTAAACATTAACCTTACTCCCCACTCGCTTCGCCATACACATACATCTCTTCTTGCCCAAGCTGGAGCGGATATAGATGAAATTATGGATCGATTAGGCCATGAAGATGATGAAGTAACTAGAAAGGTATATCTTCATATAACGGAAAAAAGGAAAAAAGATACTAATGATAAATTTGGCGTTTTTATGAGAAATTAACATTTATTATTACACTGAAAGCAAAATGTGATCATTTCGCTTTCAAGTTACATAGAAGTCATTTTAACCCCAATATTTTCGTCAACGAAAGGCCTATCAGCCGAAAACTTTTAAGTTATGAACATTTAAGTTTCGTCCTCTCCCTTTTCATCTTGATTACATATTTCAGTAACTAATTGCCATAAAGCGTTATTTTCTTTATTTTCAGGTTCTAATTCCTTACAGAGTTTATCTACAGCCATCTTAAACTCCTCAGATACATCTTCATTCTTACTATCCACTTTCCGCATCCTCCTTTATTAAACATACTTCTAAATGCGAATAAGCTCATTATAATTGGGACCAGATGTTGTTCACTACATTATATCCTCACGAAACGAATTATTCACTTTCCAAGTGGGAATAATGATTATTTGTAACAAAAAATTAATGAAAGTGAGGTTATTGAATGAAATGAAAGGACATATTTACAGAAGAGGCTGCAAATGCAAAAAGAAAAAATGCACTTGTGGTTCCAAATGGGCGTTTTTAGTTGATATAGGAATTGATCCAATATCCGGTAAGCGCAAACAGAAAGGAAAAGGTGGCTTTAAAACTAAACAAGAAGCTGAATCAGCTGCTGCAACCCTCATTTATGAGCTTGAACAAGGGATGTATGTAGAAGAAACGAATCAAACGTTTTGTGAGTTTGCAAATGAATGGCTCAAAATCTACAAGGATTCTAAGGATGTAAAGCCGGGAACCATTCGTGTCAGACTTCATGAAATTGGCAAGTGGTTACCTTACCTTTCTCAGCTAAAATTGAAAGACATTACAAGGAAGAGATATCAGGATGCTTTAAATGATTTAAAAGAACAAGGATATTCTGATAGCACAATGGATGGAATACACCGTACTGGAAGGATGATTTTCCGAAAAGCATTAGAATTGGAGCTAATCAAGAAGGATCCTACTGAGTTTGCCTATCTCAAAAAAGATAAGAAAACAATTGAACAGTTGGAAGAAGAAGAGGTTCCAAAGTATCTTGAAAAAGAAGAACTTGCTCTATTTTTAAAGACAGCAAAGAATCATGGACTTGAGCATGACTATCTAATGTTTCTCATCCTCTCCTACACCGGAATACGTGTTGGAGAATTGGTCGCACTCAAGTGGAAAGATATCGATTTCGTAAATCACACAATAAGCATAACCAAAACATATTACAATCCAAATAATAATACGTTGAAGTATCAGTTAGTCACACCAAAAACAAGAAAATCAAGGAGGAAAATTGTTGTGGACGAAGATGTCATACAAGCTTTAAAGGTTCACCGGAAAGCTCAAGATAACATAATCGAACGGCTAGGTGATGACTATTACAATAAAGACTTTATCTTTGCAAAAATGGAACGACAATACGGCTATCCCATTGTCATTAAAACGGTTCAACTCAGAATGGCACGCTTACTGACCATTGCAGGTCTAAATACAAACTTAACACCGCACTCTTTACGACATACACACACGTCACTGTTAGCAGAAGCGGGTGTATCACTCGAACAAATCATGGACAGGCTTGGTCATATGGATGATCAAATCACGAAAAATGTGTATCTCCATGTAACGCAAGAAATGAAAAAAGAAGCTTCCCAAAAGTTTGCTCAACTCATGAGAAGCCTCGATTAAAAACTCCTTATGTTAACAAAATGTTAACAAACCACTCTCATCTTACATAAAACCCACTCATATCAAGGGTTGGGAAGGCAGGTTACATCATGCCGCCCATACCACCCATGCCACCCATATCAGGCATTCCAGCGCCACCGCCTGCATTCTCTTCAGGAATGTCAGCTACTACTGCTTCAGTAGTTAAGAACATTGCTGCTACAGATGCTGCGTTTTGCAGTGCATAACGAGTAACTTTCGTTGGATCTACAATACCTGCTTCAATCATGTTTACCCATTCGCCAGTTGCTGCGTTGTATCCAATACCAACCGCTTCGCCTTTTAGACGTTCAACGATGATGGAACCTTCTAATCCAGCATTGTGAGCGATTTGGCGAACTGGTTCTTCCAATGCACGAAGCACAATGTTGGCACCAGTTGCTTCATCACCTTCAAGATTAAGCTCTTTAACTTTGCTTAATACATTAACAAGTGCCGTTCCACCACCTGCAACGATACCTTCTTCAACTGCAGCACGCGTTGAGTTAAGTGCATCTTCAATGCGTAATTTACGTTCTTTTAATTCCGTTTCTGTTGCTGCACCTACTTTGATTACTGCTACTCCACCTGCTAATTTAGCAAGACGCTCTTGTAATTTTTCTTTATCAAAATCAGAAGTAGTTTCTTCTGCTTGTGCACGAATTTGTGCAACTCTAGCAGAAATTGCTTCAGGATTACCTGAACCTTCTACGACTGTTGTGTTTTCTTTTGTAACAACTACTTTGGAAGCACGACCTAGTTGTTCGATTGTTGCACTCTTAAGATCTAAACCAAGATCTTCGGTAATTACTTCTCCACCAGTTAGTGTAGCAATATCTTCAAGCATTGCTTTACGACGATCACCGAATCCTGGAGCTTTAACTGCTACTGCATTGAATGTTCCACGAAGTTTGTTTACAACTAATGTTGCAAGTGCTTCCCCTTCAACATCTTCAGCAATTAATAGAAGTGGTTTACCTTGTTGAACAACTTGCTCAAGTACTGGTAATACTTCCTGGATGTTACCGATTTTTTTATCCGTAATTAAAATATACGGATCTTCAAGTACTGCTTCCATTTTATCCTGATCTGTAACCATATATGGAGAAGCATATCCACGATCAAATTGCATACCTTCAACAACTTCCAGTTCCGTGTTGAAACCCTTTGATTCTTCAATTGTTATTACACCATCATTGCCAACACGTTCCATTGCTTCGGAAATCAGACTTCCAACTTCTTCATCTCCAGATGAAACTGCAGCAACCTGTGCAATCGATTCTTTACTTTCGATTGTTTCTGAAATACCTTTTAACTCTTTTACTGCTGCTTCCACCGCTTGTTCAATTCCGCGACGAACACCAACCGGGTTTGCACCAGAAGTAACGTTTTTCAAGCCTTCTGTGATCATTGATTGTGCTAATACAGTTGCAGTTGTTGTACCATCACCAGCAACATCATTTGTTTTTGATGCAACTTCAGATACAAGCTGTGCACCCATATTTTCGAACTGATCTTCCAACTCAATTTCTTTTGCGATTGTTACACCATCATTTGTAATTAAAGGTGAACCGAATTTTTTAGCTAATACAATATTACGGCCTTTTGGTCCGAGTGTTACTTTTACTGCATCTGCTAATGTATCTACACCACGTAGCATTGCGCGACGTGCGTCTTCACTAAATTTAATTTCCTTAGCCATAAATAAGCCCTCCTCAAATTAAATAATCATACGTATTTTCTATTTTTTAGCTAACAACAGCTAAAATATCACTTTCACGAAGAATTAAGTATTCTGTGCCTTCGTATTTCACTTCAGTACCGGCAAATTTTGAGAAAATAATGCGATCTCCTTCTGACACTTCAAGTGCTACCTTCTCATTATGTTCTGTAACTCGACCCGATCCAACAGCAACAACTTTTCCTTCCTGTGGTTTTTCTTTTGCAGAGTCTGGAAGTACAATACCGCTTGCAGTTTGTTCTTCTTGTTCAACAAGCTCGATAACAACACGATCTCCTAGTGGTTTAATCATGAGATCAGCCTCCTTAATTCCATATCATTTTTTTATTTATTAGCACTCTAACACACCGAGTGCTAATCCCAATTAATATAATAAATAATAAATTTTAAAAATGCAAGTATTGTATGCTGTAATTTTTATTTTTTTTACTAATTTTTTTTACTTATACGAAAGCATTCCTTTAATTAGAAATCAGAATAAGTGCATGCTTTATGCTTTCACCATTAGAGCTTACGCTTCAGAGTATAACGAATTTTAAGAAAGTAAAATACGCTCTCAAGAATCCCTTTAACGATAAGTCGATTTTTCTAGGAATGTCTATATTTTCAAAACCATACTATTATTACAAGCCCGTAAAATATGATAAAATGTGTAGTATGTAAAATAATCATTTAAAGAGGACGTTCAAAAAGTCCGTTAAAAATGACACATCGAGTTTCTTCGTTGGCTTGCTTTTTTGTTCCTTGGAAAAGAAAAACACTTTTCCTGCGTGCTAGAACGTTTCCTCACGTATTAATTGCATACGTTCGGTACTCAAAGTTACGCCGCCTCGAACTTCTCGGTTCTTTTTATCCTCCTTTTTGAACAAGCACTTAAAAGAAATTAAACAATGAGAACATACATAATTGAAGGAGTCGTTGTATTTTGACAAAGCGATATTGGTGGGTCATCATTACCTATATTATTATGCAATTTTCAGGAATTGTTTTTGCACCATTGCTCTATTTATTAACACCTCTTGGTAAAAACGATGCGGTTGTTTATTGGTCGATCTTTAGCTTTCTAGTGGGACTGATCGTTGTATTAATACTAATGAAGCCTACGATGAAAGCACCAATTCATCGTAATGCCGCCTCTACCGGAAGCATTATGCTTTGGTCCATACTAGGTCTATTTATGGCATATTTTGCGCAAGGGATAGCTGTTGCGATCGAAATGAATCTTCTAGGAATTGAGGCTGGCTCTGAAAACACACAAGTGATCATGGATGTAACGCGTGCTACTCCTTTATTTATGATCATCCCAATGTTTATCGCGCCTATTCTAGAAGAAATTATTTTTCGGAAAATAATTTTCGGAAGTTTACATGAAAAAATGAATTTCTTTTTCGCTGCACTATTATCAGCTTTTGTGTTTGGAATTATTCACGGAGAACCACAGCACATCCTAATTTATGCTTCCATGGGATTTGTATTCTCATTTTTATATGTAAAAACAAAACGGATTATTGTACCAATCGTTGTGCATATGGCTATGAATTCTATTGTCGTTCTTGTGCAATATAATTTCACTCCAGAGGATATGGAAAGGATGCAACAACAATTACAAGATATGCAGATGATTCTTATTGGAGGCTAATTATGAGAACTTCACCCCTGGCAATGGCCATTGTATACTTTATTATGGGAGTATTTTTCGTATATATCGCAATATTAAGTGCGGATAAAACAATTTGGAATATTACGACAATCATTATAGCGCTTTTCGCAACCCTGGACTTCGGTGTGAGCATACGGCTGATATCCATTCATTTCCGGTTAAAAAATAAAAAGAAAAAGTAGAAATATGCGTTTAATTAGCTTGAAAGATCAAGCGCAGCACTGGACGGAAAGTGAACAAAAAGGCGACAATAGCAACGAAGCAGGTATCGAAATCAATCCTGGCAAAATAAAGCCTTTTTACTTTAGATATACGTTTTGAAAATTGGATTGATAATGAGAATGATGCGTGAAGCAAAGATAACTAAAGAAGGGGATGATGTTATAATAACATCATCCCCTTCTTTAGTACTACCTGTGTCATAGACAAGCAAAACCCACTACTCTAATCTTCGCTACTCAACGGATAGTGCTTCAAAAAATAAACCAGTGCTTGTAGTTCAATAGCTAAGTCAATATGATGTACTCGAATATGATCAGGAACGGTAATTCGTGCAGGTGTGAAATTTAAAATCCCAGTTATTCCATGATCCACTAAACGATTGGTTATACCTTCTGCTTCACTAGCAGGAATGGTCAGAATTGCTACGCTAATCCCTGTCATTTTTTCTTCCAGGTTTTCAATATGATAAACAGGAACGCCACCAATTTTTTTCCCAACCTTTTCATTATCCACATCAAACGCCATTTTGATTTGTATATTATTATTTTTTAAAAAATTATAATGCAGAAATGCAGTTCCTAAATTCCCAACACCAATTAAGGCAACCTCGGTCAGCTCATCCTGATCCAGTGTTTTTCTAAAAAAACCAAGTAAATACTCAACATTATAGCCATAGCCTTTCTTACCCAATGCTCCGAAATAGGAAAAATCTCTTCGGATAGTTGCTGAATCTACTTTTACGGCCTCACTAAGTTCTTTTGACGAAACACGTTTCTTACCCTGGTGATTTAAATTATTTAAAAATCGATAATATAAAGGCAAGCGTTTGGCAGTTGCCTGTGGTATTTTATTCATTGCTATTCCTTCTTTCACTTCGATAATAATCTCCAGACTTTCCGCCTCTTTTCTCCAAAAGAAACGTTTGGCCGATGATCATTCCTTTATCAATCGCCTTGCACATATCATATATGGTAAGCGCTGTTGCTGATGCAGCTGTCAAGGCTTCCATTTCAACACCTGTACTTCCCTTCGTTTTTACAAAAGCTTCTATTAAAAGTTCATATGTGTTATTTTCGACAAACCATTCAAAGGAAATATCAATTCCTTTCAATTGCAGTGGATGACACATTGGAATCAGATCCGATGTATTCTTCGCTGCCATAATTCCAGCTACCTGCGCAACAGAAAGCACATCACCCTTTTTGATTTTATTACTTGTAATCTTTTCATAAATTTCCCTTGTTACAATTATACTAGACCGGGCAAGCGCCATTCGCTCTGTTTCGTTTTTTTCACTGATATCGACCATTCGTGCTCTACCCTGTTTATTAAAATGCGTGAAATCTGTCATACACTCAACTCCAATATATTAAAAATGGAACATCCTTTATAAATAAATAGGTTCAAAAGTGAAAATAAAAAGGATTGAAAAATTCCAGGCAGCATCGCTCTGATTTGCAGAACGGATACAGTATACGTGAGCAATATGCTTACACAGGATTGTATGCTCACAGGACAAGGAAAGCTTCTCTATACGCCCGTCTCCGTGAGAAAAAGCTATTTACTTTTTCAAGGACGTGACGGCACTTAATAAAAGATCCCCTACGATTTATCATTTTACCGGACTTTTGAACAGCTCTATAAGTTATTTTAACAGATATTCACAAATAAGTCGTGATCAATTTCACAATATTATTGCTTGCCTAATTCAAAATACGATACACTAGAAGAGATGAGGTGAACGAAATGATACTTATGCAATTAAACGGATTATCTAAATCATTTGGAGCAGAAGAAATTTTAGCAAATATAAAGCTTGAAATAAAAAAGAATGATCGGATTGCAATTGTTGGCAGAAACGGTGCCGGAAAATCGACTTTATTAAAAATAATGGCAGGTGAGCTTACCTATGATGAGGGAGAGCTTTTCCAACCAAAAGATCTCACCATTGGCTATCTGTCCCAGCACATGTCTTTAGAGTCAGGAAAAACCATTTGGGAGGAGATGCTGGAAGTATTTCAGCATCTCCTCCTTCAAGAACAAGAACTGCGTGCTATGGAGGAAAAAATGGCAGAAGCTCCGGATATTTCTACTACACATTATGAAAAGCTGCTACATGATTATGATAAATTACAGCAATCCTTTCAACGTAATGATGGATATACGTATGAATCTGATATAAAAGCTGTGCTTACCGGATTGAATTTCCAGGATTTTGACTACGAAACATCTATTAATGAACTAAGTGGTGGACAAAAAACAAGATTGGCATTAGGGAAACTATTACTGAAACAGCCTGCCCTACTCATCCTGGATGAGCCCACAAACCATCTTGATATTGCAACACTTGGTTGGCTGGAGAACTATTTAATAAGCTATCCTGGTGCGGTCGTCATTGTTTCCCAT
Source organism: Oceanobacillus sp. NCCP-135 (assembly GCF_059698015.1). Lineage (NCBI taxonomy): Bacteria > Bacillati > Bacillota > Bacilli > Caryophanales > Bacillaceae > Oceanobacillus > Oceanobacillus sp. NCCP-135. The sequence goes on from NZ_BAAKSZ010000048.1 coordinate 8,478, forward strand.
GACAGATATTTTTTGGATAAAACCGTATCGATTGTTTATGAAATATCCCGTCATAAAACAAAAAAATACTATGGAAGCTACAGTAATTTTCTGGAACAAAAAGCACTTGATTATAAGCAGGAATTAAAAGAATTCGAAAAACAACAAACGGAAATTAAAAAGATGGAAGACTTTATCCAACGAAATATTGTTCGAGCAGCAACAACGAAACGGGCACAAAGCCGAAGAAAGCTATTGGCGAAAATGGATAAGATAGATAAACCGCTTGGTGATGAATCCTCTGCATCATTTTCATTCCAGGTTAATAGACGTAGCGGCAATGATGTATTAAAAATAGATAGTCTATCCTTTCGTTATGAGGATGATTCTAAGAATTTGTTTTCGAATATCAAGTTGCATGTGAATCGTGGTGAACGAATTGCATTGGTTGGTCCTAATGGAGTTGGAAAAACAACTTTATTAAAAACAATCCTCGGAACATTAAAACCGGCAAATGGCCAGATCCAGATAGGAACCAATGTGCAAATCGGCTATTACGATCAGGAACAAGCAAACCTGTCATCATCCAAGACTGTTTTACAGGAGCTATGGGATGAGTATCCAACCATCAATGAAAAAGATATTCGCACCGTTTTGGGAAACTTTTTGTTTTCCGGTGATGATGTTTTAAAACTCGTGCACTCCTTAAGCGGTGGTGAGAAAGCCCGACTTGCTTTAGCAAAGTTAATGATGCAAAAGGCAAATTTATTAATCATGGATGAACCTACCAATCATTTGGATATTGATAGTAAAGAAGTGCTAGAAGCAGCCTTGATTGATTTTCCCGGAACCATCATTTTCGTTTCCCATGACCGATATTTTATCAATAAAATTACCGATCAGGTTGCCGAAATAGAGCACGATGGTGTAACCGTCTATTTAGGGGATTATGATTATTATATGGAAAAGAAAGAAGAAGAAGCTGAATTAGAAAGACTTCAAGAAACAGCTGAGATCACGCAAAAAACAGATGAACGAAAGCTTAGCTTTAAAGAGGAAAAACAGCTTCAAAGCGAAAAGCGCAAAAAGCAACGCAGGATTGACGAGCTAGAGGAAATGATAGAGCAGCTTGAATTAGAAATCGAAAAGCTTGAAGAAAAGATGGCACAACCTGATGTCTACCAGGACCATGAAAAAGCATTGGAATTAACGAAGGAGACAAGCTTGATTAAACAGGAGATAGAGCAACTGATGGAAGAATGGGCAGTTTTGCAGGAGTAATTTTTAAAGATAAAATATGTAATAGTAGCCCAACAACCCACGGGAGGTATGTAAATTCATGTAAATGTTGTGCATCACCCTCGCCAACCTGTACACATTCACGCATAAGTCGTGTAAGCAACCCTGAATGTCTTCCTAAACAAATAAAGCCGTCCGAGCACCTATAACCCAACAGTCTCCCTTTCATCTTAAATCATGAAAAGGCGTAGATAAGTTCGTTTCTCTACGCCTCTTTACATGCAAATTTTTTTGGTTCAATCACATTTTGCGGGGAATGTTAGATCAGTTGGTTTATTCGGAACCGGTACAATGTGTATTTAAAGAAACAAACCTATTAATTTTCCCGTACTTTGTGAAAGATCCAATTTTTTATTTTTTTGTTGTAAAAACCTATTTAAACAAATAATCATTTTGTATCGTATGTTCAACAGCAACCCTATATACAATTCCCAATCCAATCATTGTGGATAACACAGAGCTTCCACCATAACTTATCAACAATAATGGAATACCCGTAACAGGCATAATACCCAATGTCATTCCAATATTTTGAAATGCATGAACCAATATTAAACTAAGATAGCCAAAACAAAGGTATGCGCCAAACGATGATTGTTTGTACACATTAAGCCCCAATGTCAGCAGCTTATATAAAAATATAAAAATGAGAAAAATAACAAGTGCACTGCCAATAAACCCAAAACTTTCCCCAATAACAGAGAAGATGAAATCGGTATGGGCTTCCGGAAAAGACACCTGTAGACTGTTCATTCCTTTACCAAATAACCGACCTGAGCCTAATGCCATATATGCCTGATCAAAATGCCATGATGCATCATTTGAGGGCTGTGATGGATTAAACCATGTCATAATTCGATCGATTTGATACGCTTGTTGAGGTCCTACCAGTTCTTTTGCTAGGTCTGTAAATTTTATAATAAATCCTAAGGCTGCTCCTGCAACTGCTGAAATAGTCGCAATCAAGCTTAAAATTATTTTCCAGCTAATACCAGATAATATAATAAACATACCAGCAATAAATAAATACACCATGGCTGTTCCAAAGTCCGGCTGCTGCATAATTAATATCACGGGCAGAACAGTAATGCCCAGAATTTTTGATAATAATAAGGTATCTGTCTTGATATTCGTTACTTCATATTTCGCCTTATGCTTACTTATTACCGCTGCTAAATACAGAATAGTTGTTATCTTGGTAAATTCTGCGGGTTGCAAAGATAACCCAGGTAATTTAAACCAGCTTTTAGCGCCGTTCGTTCTTTCTGCTATAGCTCCCGGACCATCCGGACTTATCAACAAGACAAATAAAACAAAAATTCCAATACCATAAATAAATACGCTAGCTTTATATATTTGTTCTAAATCGAGAAACTGTATGGCAGCAACAATGCAAGCACCTGCCGTAAACCAGACAATTTGTTTTAACACAAAACTACCATCATCCCCGTATTGTTCAAGCTGTTCTGCGTTATATACGGAAAGTAAACTGACAGTAACAAATAATATAAACAAAAATATTAAATCACTCTGTATATAATAGGATTGCTTCTTAGACATGCAAATTCACCAAATTTCTTTTACTTAATCAAACGGTTATACAAGTTATTTAGATAACCCACAGATATATTCACATTCAAACGGCTATTATACAAGTTGTTCACAAAGTTATGCACATTATCCACAGAAAAACATGTCATTTATACACATTTTTAATCCACAAAGAATAAATAGCTATACTAGCATTTTCATCAATTACTCACAGAGCTGTGGATAACATGTGGACTATTTTAACAGCAAAGATGCATTTGCATTTAGATCTAATTCAGATCGCCTTCCCTGTTCATACGCTATCATACCTGCTGCTGCGATCATCGCCGCATTATCCGTACAGAGCTTTAATGGCGGGATTACCAAAGGGATCGCTAAATCAGCAAACTGAGCTTTGAGTTCCGCCCTAAGCCCTTTATTTGCCGCCACTCCACCAGCCACAATCACTTGTTTCACATTATACTCCTTTGCAGCACTGACTGTTTTTGTTGTTAATACGTCAACCACACTGGCTTGAAAGCTTGCAGCTATATCTTCATCCTTCAGTTGTTCTCCGCGTTGTTTTGCATTGTGGATTTTGTTGATAACTGCTGATTTTAACCCACTAAAACTGAAATCATAGCTGCCTTCCTCCAGCCACGCACGAGGAAAATCAATATTCTCCTCACCAACACCGGCTAAACGATCAATCTGTGGTCCTCCAGGGTAAGGAAGCTTTAGCATCCTCGCTACCTTATCATAAGCCTCTCCAGCAGCATCATCAAGCGTTTCCCCAATTACCTCATAAACCCCATGCCCTTTCATCAAAACAAGCTCTGTATGTCCGCCTGAAACAATCAGAGCGAGCAATGGAAACTGAAAATCTTTTTCCAATCGATTTGCATAAATATGTCCTGCGATGTGATGTACACCAACAAGCGGCTTCTGTTTAGCAAAAGCCAAGGCCTTTGCAGAATTAACGCCAACAAGCAATGCGCCAACAAGTCCAGGTCCCTCTGTCACAGCAATAGCATCAATATCCTCCCAGCCTAGCTTCGACGCTTTAAAAGCCTCTTCCAACACGATTGTGATTTGCTCCACATGGTGTCTGGAGGCAATTTCTGGGACGACTCCACCAAAACGTTTATGACTATCAATTTGTGATGCAACGACATTGGAAACAATCTCCCTACCATTTCTGACGATGGCAACAGCAGTTTCGTCACAGCTTGTTTCAACTCCAAGGATATTCACATCTTTATTCATATTAAATTCACCCACATAACTAACGCATCCTCTTGATTATCTGTATAATAATTCCTGCGAATTCCACCAGGTACAAGTCCAAATTTACGATATAATCCCTGTGCTTGAATATTTGACATTCTTACTTCAAGTGATAGACGGGTTACTCCCATAAGTATTGCTTGTTGGATCGTATATCGAAATAGCTTTTCACCAAATTTATAGCCACGGTATTCAGGCCTTACAGCAATATTAGTTATTTGCGCATCATCTATAACAATCCATGCTCCAACATAGCCAACAATTTTTTCGTCCAATTCAATGACAAAATAATACGCATGATCATTATCCACAATTTCCTGATAAAAAATATCGATGGTCCAAGGAGTTGTAAACGATGCTTTCTCTACTTCCATTACTTGATCCACATCAGCAAGCTCCATTTTCCTAATTGTAACATTAGCCATGTTGCTGTTCTTCCTTTTGGGCCTTAATCCAATTCGCTTCTGCCTCTGCCAATCGTAAGTAATTTGGTGTTAATAAATGTGTAGAATCAGCTTTACGATCCTTGCCAGCTAAGGCTAAATACGCAGGCTTAACTACATGATAAGGTCCTTCAGGAATGATTGCAGATTCCCCCACATTCGCCATAATATCCTCTTTATATATTGAAATATCAGGACTCAGGAAGAGTATTTCTTTCTTTTCATCTGCAAGCTTTTTTAACATATCTTCCATTAGACTGTTTGATTCTTCATAAACTAATTCTAATGAATTTTCATTCCATTTATACAAACCTGTATATACCATCCCTCGGCGTGCATCAAAAAATGGACAGATATAACCATTTAAAAACCGTCCTTGGTAGGCAAGAACTTCTAAACTGGAGACCCCAACTATCGGGATATCAAGCGCCCATGCCATCGACTTTGCTGTTGCTAATCCAATCCTTACGCCAGTATAGGAGCCCGGTCCTTTAGCAACAACAATTTTATCTAGTTGTTCAGGTGACATAGAAACTTCCTTCATTAATTTATCAATTGCCGGCATCAATCTGACCGAATGATTTTTCGCCAAATTGGTAACTAACTCACCAATAATCTGATCATGCTTCAGTATTGCTACACCTAAAACCTGATTTGATGTATCGATTGCAAGTATATTCATAAAGTAACTCCTTGTATAGTATGTTTGAGCCTAATTTTAAAGACTCAAACTAATTCATTTGTTCCTTGATAATTTAATAATTAGGTGGAGGGCGTAGCCTCGTAATGAGCGTTTTCTCGCTAAGTTAGCATAACTCAAATTAGAGAAAAGCAAGCACCAGCGAGCTAGCCCTCCAGGCAAAATAGTTTACGATGCTGAGCTGTCTTTGGAAAAATAAACATAGGTAGTGCCCTATCAAGGGAATGTTCCGTAACCCCTTAACTCATTAGTTCATTTATAACCCACTTAAAGTGAGCACTGGTGGGGGTGAACACTAATTCCCTTATATATTCATCCACATAATTAATTTTGATATTCAAACGTTCATCAGGCAGGTATTCCTCAATATATTGAGCCCATTCCACTACCGTAATACCATTCCCATCGAAATATTCCACAAAGCCAATATCCTCATCGGAATTCTCTAGACGATAAACGTCCATATGATAAAGAGGTAGCTCACCCTCATATTCTTTAACGATAGTAAATGTTGGACTGCTCACATTACGTTTAACTCCAAGACCATTTGCAATTCCCTTCGTAAATGTTGTTTTCCCTGCACCAAGATCCCCTTCTAATGTAACGACATCACCTGGATTAAGAAGCGCAGCCAATTTTTGAGCTATTTGTATTGTCTCTAAAGGAGTATGTGTTGCTAATTTATATTCATTCATCACTTCACCTACTTCAAGTGGTTATATCCTTTTTTTAGTAATCGTTGCTTTTTACTATTCTTCTCCAGAAATACACTGCCATTTTCCTGATCCATTGTAACATAGCCTATTTCTGTAATTTTTGTATTCGTTTGATCTGCTATTTTTTGAACCTGAGACCAATCGTTTCTAGATACCGTTCCGATTAGCTCGAAATCCTCTCCACCGTAATACTTCCACTTCTTCTGTAGTTCTTTTGAAAATTGATTATATGAAGTGGATATAGGGATTTTCTCATCGAATAATATTAGGTTTACATTTGAGGAATCTGCTATTTCAGATGCTTCACTTGCGATACCATCACTTATATCATTTAATGCTACACGAGACAACCCATCTAGCCTCATTGCAAAATCTACACGTGGCGATGGCATTTGATGTCTATTAATAAAATAATCTTTATCCATATAAGTACCGGGATTTGTTAATATATACAATCCTGCCTGTGAATCTCCTAATGTTCCTGTTACAAAAACAATATCGCCATTTTGAGCTACACTTCGATAACGTGCTTTTTTCTTTTCTACATAGCCTATAACTGTCACAGATATTGATAATTCTTTACCACTTACTGTATCTCCACCAATCAGGTCCATTTTATATATGCCTGCCAATTCTTTCATACCTGAAAAAATTTGCTTCATCTCTTCAACAGCCCATGACTTTGGAATAACAATGGATACCAGATAAAATGCAGGTGATGCTCCCATAGCTGCCAAATCACTAAGATTAGCTGCAAGTGCTCGGTAACCTACATGAAAAGCTGCCATCGTATTTCTCATAAAATGAATACCTTCAACAAATGTGTCTACAGCGGTTACGATATCTTGTGCTTGCTGACGAAAAACAGCAGCGTCATCACCAATTCCTTTAACCAATGTAGATTGCTGATACGTTTTTTGTTTAATCGAGTCGATAAATGAAAATTCATCCATTTATTAATCACCATTTTCTATAATCTAACTATACTTATGATAGCAAAAAGAGTACAAAAAGGAAAAACAAATATAGATCAGTTTAGCCAGCCTAAATTTTTAGTAATGGGAAGACATGCGTAATGAAGGTATTAATACAATTTTCAGAAGTAATTAATTGAGTAGAGTAAATATTGTAATCCTTTTTGCAAATAAAAAACACACGATTTTCATTATTGAAATCCTGTGTAATATATGTATATTATTTTAAAAAAATGGCGGTCCGGACGGGACTCGAACCCGCGACCTCCTGCGTGACAGGCAGGCATTCTAACCAACTGAACTACCGGACCATTATGGTGAATTGAGATATCTTTGGTTGTATTCAAAATTATTAGTGATTTTCAATTAACAGGATGTCGATTCGACGAAGTAAATTGAAACATTTTGGTTGTAACTACAAAGCAGTATGGATTTTCAACTAGCAATGATGTATTTCGACGTAGTTAGTTGAAATAAATTGGTTGCACTCCAAAGTACTACTGATTTTCAACTAGCTAAGGTGTAATTCGACGTAGTTAGTTGAAATGATTTGGTTGCGGGGGCAGGATTTGAACCTGCGACCTCTGGGTTATGAGCCCAACGAGCTACCAGACTGCTCCACCCCGCGATATGAGAGATAACTATAAATTCATCCATGCTTTTTTCATCTTGCATTAAGCATAATTGTTCATCATGTTACTTACAAATTTCAAAATATCTTAAATGCCTGGCGGCGTCCTACTCTTGCAGGGGCAAAGCCCCAACTACCATCGGCGCTGGAGAGCTTAACTT
>NZ_BAAKSZ010000049.1:0-15859 GCF_059698015.1 Oceanobacillus sp. NCCP-135
ACAATTCCCATTGTTTGAAAAGGAAATCCTTGAAATTTGCAAAGACGTAATTCACGCTGTAGTGTTAGCACTTTTATAGTAATGATGAACTTCAAATAGATTAGATAGAATGTTACCAAAGTAAACAATAACATCCTGAATTTCAAATTTAACAAATTCCATGAAGATGTTTTCGAGTTCCATCAGCTGCTCCATAGATAAGGTATCTGCTAGTAAAATTATTTCAAAAAAATCTAATTGTAGTTTAAGATGCCTTGGTGTATTGTCATTCTGTATTTCTAACGATTTAAGTAATATTTCTTTACTTTCTTCTATCTGTTCCAAAGAATAATAACAATAGATTAGATTTATCACAGTACGGAGTTTGCGTTCTTTCTTTTTATAACTCAAACTATTCATGTAATGCCCTATCGCACATTTAATCTCACCTTGTAATTGATAACAATATCCAATATTGTGTTCTATTATTCCTAGGTAATGTTTGTGATGTTTTTTATCTAGAATACCTTAATAAGCGTTTGGCTTTAAGATAGGATTGAAGAGAATCATCCCATTTCCCTATGTTGTTCAAGCTAATTCCTAATAAAATATGACAATCTATAGCTTGCTCTAAGTAATAGCCATTAAGAAATATCTTTAAAGCTTCTTTTGCATGATATTCACAACTTTCATATATGTATAGCTTTTTATAATACAACCCTAAATTATAGTGGAATGCTCCAGCTTCATAATCAGGACCATTTAAAAGAAAAACATCCGTACTAACCGCTTGCTTACCAATCTCCAACCCTTTATGATACTTTTTATTCTGATAATTAAATAACATTAACACATTAACATATAAGAAATAAATTCGATTATGTTTATTTGTTATAGTTAGTTTACTAAGAATACTAATCTTTTTCTCAGCTAGAGCCATTTGGTGACTTAATATTAGATAACGACAGTATATAAGTTCAAACTTTATATAAGTATGAGATCTTGCTTTCAGACATAGTTCTTTAAGTTCCTCTATATCTTCGTTTGATTCTTTTGAGAAAAACATCTTTTTATACCATTCTTCTAACCTTTGGTCCAAAACATCCTCGTCTTGTATCATTGATTTATAGGACAATCCAAGTCTATCAAACAACAAACTATATATTTCTTCATCAGCTTGTATTAAGTTGTTCTCAATCCTACTTAAATAAGATGGAGTACATATTCCAACTGATAATTCCGTTTGTGTTACATTCTTTTGTAACCTATGAAACTTCAGATATGTACCAACCTCCATCATGTTAATCGCCCCCTATGGGTTGGTTATTCTTATTAATCAAGATTATATCATTTTTTGTAAATTTATTGAATTAATTGTATTATATCGTTAATTAAGAAAAATGTGGGGGCGGATTATATCATTCAATTCATTGTTAAATATTTTAAAAATAACTATTTTAAAAAGTTTGAACCTATTTTTGTTTGGTAATCGTCTAATAGTTGGATTTGGTAAAGGGGGGGGATTAGAATGGATAAATCGGAAAAAGATTACATATTAGACAAAGTAATGACTGAATATGGTAATGAGATGGTACGATTGGCCTTTTCTTATGTGAAAGATATCGAAATAGCTAAGGATATAGTTCAAAATTCGTTTATAAAATGCTACAAAAATATCGATTCGTTTCGTTATGATTCACAGATCAAGACATGGCTCTGCCGTATTACAATTAACGAATGCAAAGATTATTTGAGAAGCTGGAATTATAAAATGGTTCGGGTAAAGGAGTTTATAAATTATACAAATCGGTCAATTTTACCGTCTACAGAAAAGACAGTAATTGATAAATATAAAGGTGAAGAAATAAAGGATACCATCTTTTCTCTTCCAAAAGTGTATCGGGAGGTGGTTTACCTATACTACTATGATTCTTTGAAAACAGAAGAAATCGCTGATGTTCTGGGTATTCCAGTTAATACAGTAAAAACACGATTAAGAAGAGCAAAACAAAGATTAAAACCAATGTTAAAGGAGGCTAAACTTAATGAAGGATGATTTTTTTTACCATTCATCAGATTCGGAATTAACATTCACGAAAGAAGACCGTGATAAAGTGTTCGAACAAATCAATAGAACGGAGAATGATAAAATGCAAAAGAAACCTTTTAATACTTTCTCTAAACGTATTGCCTATTTTACCGCTTCTTTAGTAGCAATCGGAATAAGTATCCTTTTGTTTATGCCATTTATCCTTTCTGAGAATATAAATTACAATAGCGGAACTAATCCGAATGCAGCAGTCACTCAAAATGACGGAAATTTCACCGCGTTATTAGCAATAAAGGATGAAAATCAAAGAATACCTCTAAACCTTTTACTAACTTATAGTGAAGATGAAAATATGATAAAAGTTCTTTCAATTCCTCGTGATACGTATGTTTCGATATCAGATAGTGATGGAACTAATGATAAATTAACACACGCTTATGCCTATGGTTCAGATGGCTCTAAAAATGTAAAAACAACGGTTTCTAATCTTTTTGATATACCTATTGATTATTATGCTGTTATAGATATAGAAACCTTTTCAACGATAATCGATTCCGTAAATGGGATAGATTACGACTTGCAGGAAGATATTCGAGTAAGAGCTATATCCCAAACAGCTTTTGAATTAGGAAAAGGAACCAATCATTTAAATGGAGAAGAGGTTGTGGCATTAATGATGGATGCTACATACGGAAGAAGTATGGATGAAGATGACCTAGTTACTCTCTTCGATACGGTAATGGATAAAGTAATAAGTGAAACGACAAAAACACAATTAAATGAGCTTACATCTAATGTTGAAGGAAATATACCAATGGAGCAATTATTTGAGGAACAAATAGAACTTCCTTCTATACATTTCGTATCCATGATTGATGGAATGAAGTCTGTAATGATTGATGAGGCTTACTATGTAAAATTTGAAAAAGATTTTTTAAACTCTGTATCAAAAGAGTTAACAACATTTAACTAAATTATCAGCACGGTATTTTTAAAATCAAGATGAAACGAAGTTTATTATCATAGCATTTCATCCCCATTTAAATCAACGAAGATTTAGATGGGGACTTCTTACTACCTTTTGTTAAAATAACGCTAATTCCATTTGTTCTAATGCCGCATTTCCTTTTCAGGAATAGAAGTCGTATTATTCCCCTCTTCTATATCTTCTCGAAGATACAAGTGGCATGAATACGATTGGCAATCTTTTCTACATTTTCCTTCAATGATTCAAATAGAATACCAATTCGATTCTTTAGTGAAAAGCAAACGAACATACCATTTATGCCATAACCGATGAAGAGGGCATACATCCTCATTTAAAGGGAATTCCTGTTGGTTATTTGCCAGCATGGTCTTATCAATCTGTTTCCAGTAAAAGTATAGACCCAGCTGACCGTTATATTCTTCATCCTCAAATAATCGAGAGGTTATCAACCGCTTCAACCGTTGTGTTTGTGGCCTATGGAGAGAGTTATGTGTTTATACGGTCACTCGTTTACTGCAGAAAGAAAATATATCTACTTATCTTTTTGTTGATTCCGATATTAGTTATTTCATCTAACCTCGTATGTTCAATAATGATAATTGAACCAAGTTTAATATTTAATTTCTTTAGTAGTAGGTTTATCACTTCCTCACTAGCCTCAGTTGATCCATTTTCAATCTTGCTTAAATAGGATGGAGAGCATATTCCCCTAGCTAAGACTACTAGTTTCATATTCTTATTAATTCTTTCACTTTTTATTAAATGCCCCAAATGAATCATTATTTTATCCAAAAAAACACATATTAATTAAACTTAATTCCTTCCGTTTTCTGGGATGGCAATCATTGGATTAACATAAACCTTAAATTATAAAAATTTGTAAAATATGAACCTGTATAAAAAGTTTTCTTTTTATTTGAAAAGGTTGTGTATTTTGAAGTTCGTACTTCTATATAAATAAAGAGCTTTAAGAAAGGGTGGATTATCATGAAGATTTGGAACTAGAACTAGTTTATTATAGGACCAGCAATATTCAGATTCAGAACAACCACGAAGTATAAACAAGTTTAACGAAAAAAGTTAGACTCTTTCTATGAAAATGATATAATAAAAGAAAGTAAATTATACCGTGTCTGTCCTATAACATACTTTCTGCCTAAAATATAAATACTTACTTTATGACTATGAATTCCACTAGTCATTTTTTTACAATCTCAAATGGAACATATGTTCCAAGTGAGATAAAAGGGGGTTAGATTATTGGAAATTAAAATACCAGACAAAGACTGTCTGGAAAAGTTTGAACAGTATAAAATGGAACACAAGGATTTTTTAGAAAATAAGATTGTACGTTCATTCTTAGCGAAAGAGGAAAATCTGATTTTACTTATGAATGTTGTATGCAATTCTTCGAAGGAAAATGAGGATAAATTGGACCGTGCATTTAAGTATTTTTATTTTAATATAAGATTCACTTCATATATTTCGTCTGCACTTTATTTTAATGCTATTAACTTTGATAAAAAATATAGAAAGATTCGAAATCGTTTTCCTTTAACAATAGATAACTCAGTAGGTGATGATAAAAATGGAGAAACGTTTAAAGATATGATCAAGGATGATAACTCGGAAATAAAAATTGACGGCTTTTTAAAAAGTGGAAATATCATTGATTATTTGGAGGATTCACTTTTGAGTGAAGCTGTTAAAAGATTGACAGATAAACAAAAAGAAATACTATATTTAGCCTATGTTAAACGGTTGACTGATACAGAGATAGGAGTAGTCCTAGATAAATCTCAACAGGCTGTTTCAAAGACTCACAAGAAAGCACTAAAAAACATAAATAACTTTTGCAAAAGATGAAAGGAGAAAGGGAAAATGTTGACTGCTGATTTACCCCAATGGATCAGTATTTTAGGGAATTTTGGCTTTCCAATAGCAATAACAATATACTTATTTGTTCGGTTTGAAAAGAAGCTTGAAAAATTAGAACTTGCAATTACTGAACTAGGAGAAATCATAAGAAATATAAGAAGGGATTGAATAGCATGACGGTTCCATTATATGAATTGGTGAAAGAATCACAGGAAAATACACAGGCAATGCAAATACTAATTGACCTGTTTGAACCAAAACTAAAAAAGACATTATCTCTTACTAGGTACGAGGTAAGGGAAGATTTAGCTCAGGAGTTAAAATGCACTTTAATCCAATACATTTTGAGATATAATCCCGACTCCGTTCCGGGGTTTTGGGAACTGAAGAAAAGAGTAGAAAACCAAAAAATAAGTTAATTTAAGATTGCTATTTATAACTTATAATTTTGGTAATAGGAATCATTGTTTATCCACAAGGACGTTGTGATTTGTAATTCAAAATAGATGATAAAAAGTCCCTTGAATAAAATAAAGTGGGATAAAAAAGAAAGGTATAATTAGTATCGGCTGGATAAAAGCAAGTGTTGAATTAATCAATTCCTTGCTTTTTAATTTTGAGTATTTATCCTACCGATAAAGATGGCTTTCAAGTTTTTTTGCAAAGAATGGCTTTTAATTGAAAGGTTATCTATTTTTTTATCTGATGAAGTAAACTTTTTTGGCTTACAGTACAAAAGATAACAAAATTTCTATTAAAGAAAAAACTTCAAAAAGACAATGGCAGCAAAAATACTTATAATCAATTATTATTCGGGCAAGTGTTTGTTAAGTTTTCCTCAGTTTACCCTTTACACCAATATTTCCCTTTGTACTTTTGTCCACAACGTCCATCAATTTGTTGCTTCAATTTTTAGTACGCTCCAGACACCTAGAATCTTTACTAAAAACAGTGTTATCTATTGATTCCTCTAATTGTCCATTATCTAATAAATGAGCCCCTTTCTGTTTAATATCAATTATTATTATTATGAGGCATTTCATTCAAACGGCCATTTCCCCCTCTCCGTTCCCCGTCTGACCTTCCTTGGACATTCCCTAGAGTTGAAAGATAAGCCTAAATATAAAAATGATTGACTGACACAAACTCTTTCCTTAACCAACAATTAATACTTGTCCTACATAAGTATTCTTTTTTACATATATAGGTCTTCTTTTTTTACAAGTACTTTATAATACTTTAATATGAAATTATCATATTTATCCATATTTCTACCCCTTGATAGAACAAACTGCTATGATTGTTAGAAAGGAATGATCAAATGAAAAAAGTAACAAAGACTATTTATTGTGGTGTAGCCCTACTATCGCTCGCCCTGTTAATCGTTGGATGTTCAGACGATGCAAGCGAAGGATCAAAACCGGAACCTTCGGAAGATGTCTCTGCTTCCCAACCAGATGAAAAAACTAACGATATAGGTGAAGGCAACCAAATTGATAAGAAGGCAGATGAACCGGAGTCCACTACAGAATCAGAAGAATCAGAAACGAACGTTTCTAATGGAAATTCTTCAGAAGAACCAACCGACAAGGATTCAAATAATACATCCGATAGTGAAGAAGATAATCCATTATCTAAATATTCTTCTGAGGAAATCGAATATGCTAGAGTTTGGTTGCAGCTTGGAGCTATGAAAGATGTAGATGAACTGAATGTTCACCATATTCCATCTGGTACACCACTTAATCCTGATGATGAAACTAGTGCTAGCTACCCAGAGGATGTGATCCAGCTTGCAGGTAGTCGGTTAGTAGCTGGTTCGGTAACTTACAGTGGTAATGGGGATGGCACAATTAATGTATACAACGTTCCTTTACGTTGGGATGGCAAGTACCCTGCTGGTGAAGAATTCTACAAGGATATTATAGAAAACACAAAGCTAGTGTACATTGACACAGGTAACGATGAAGAAATCATAAAACTCATCAACAAAATGAATATCGAGTAAATAGAAATCGTTATATTTATTTTACGTAAAAAAATATCAAATTCTAAAAAAAAGAGGCTGTTCAGAATTTGAACAGCCTCTACAGAGTTTGTACCATTTTTTTAGAATACTTGAATAGCTCTGTTGTAATACATTATACGTTCATCTAATCCTCTTGTACCACCATTTACTCGTCTCGTTACAGTTTCAACTGATGGATTAGTATCACATAATGCATTCATATTATTCATATCCCACCAGAATCCAGCACTTGACCACGGATAATTAGTAGCTACATAATCAACACCAATACTTACAACTTTAGGATCACCAATATATTCGGCAAATTTTGTGTAGTTATAACGCCCTGTTAATTGAATATAACCTCCGCCTTTGTACTTTGGACCATCACCATAATAGATATTACCTAAATCTTCACGGTATTCGTAATCCCAACCAGATGCAATTTCTTTGGTGTAAGTACCAGCTAACGATTCATGACTACATTGGCTAATAAAATGACAAAGTCTAGATTTAGTTGTAATATCAAATATTTCTAAGCATCTATTTAAATCTTCTAACATATCTTCTGAAATATTTGAATCTGGCCATCCGATTTGATTCAGCTGACTTTCAGTTACACGTGTTACAGGTGCGTCACCATCTCCAATATCACCATCACCTGAAGAACCGCCACTACCGTTATCATACACTTTCAACACTTGTCCAATTTGAATTTTATCTGGGTCACTAATGTTATTTAGTTCCATGATTTCAGATAAAGTCATATCAAATCGTAGGGCAATGCTTCCTAAATTATCTCCAGACTTTACAGTATACGTAGTAGTGTCTGGTGTCGAACCGCCATCTCCATCACCGCTACCATAGACTTTTAACACTTGCCCAATTTGAATTTTATCTGGGTCACTAATGTTATTTAGTTCCATGATTTCAGATAAAGTCATATCAAATCGTAGAGCGATGCTTCCTAAATTATCTCCAGATTTTACAGTATACGTAGTAGTGTCTGGTGTCGAACCACCATCTCCATCACCGCTACCATAGACTTTTAACACTTGTCCAATTTGAATTTTATCTGGGTCACTAATGTTATTTAGTTCCATGATTTCAGATAAAGTCATATCAAATCGTAGAGCAATGCTTCCTAAATTATCTCCAGATTTTACAGTATACGTAGTAGTGTCTGGTGTCGAACCACCATCTCCATCACCGCTACCATAGACTTTTAACACTTGTCCAATTTGAATTTTATCTGGGTCACTAATGTTATTTAGTTCCATGATTTCAGATAAAGTCATATCAAATCGTAGAGCGATGCTTCCTAAATTATCACCGGATTTTACAGTGTACGTAGTAGTCGAACCTCCACCAGATGGAGCTTTTACGATAAGTTCCTGACCAACATAAATAGTATCTGAACTTAGATTGTTCCATTCTTTCAATTGTGATACAGTTACATCAAACTTAATGGCAATATGGCTTAGGGTATCTCCTGATTCTACAGTATACATATCTTTTATCTCTCCTAAATATTATTCAGTTGGCCAACTGTATTTAATAAAGAAACTTATCCGATAAAATAAACAACTTCTTTATAAAAATATTTTTGAAATGTCTATTTCGCAGTTTAATGGCAAATGATAATTTAGGAGACTTAAATATTAAATAGAATGAAAATATGTACTGAACTATTAATAACAAAAAAGTGGATCCTCTTGTAATGAGAATCCACTTTTTAGCTTATTTCATTTTTTAAAACTACAATGAATAATTAACATTTTTTCTTATTACCTAAGATTATCTTTAAATGGACATATCCTTTTGATATGATAAATAGTGGTAATGCGAATTTTGTTGAGATAGGGTTCTATTTGTAGAAATCTATTAATCTAAAAGAGGGAGGATAAAAAAGTGCGTAGGCGTAGGAGGTTAAACACCAGAGGGAAAATTGCGGTTTCCATTCTTTTAACCATTATAATTATGCCACTATTTTTTGGATTAATTGGTAATGATGAAAAGAAAGAAGCGAAAGGAAATGACTCTAATATAGAAAATTCACTGAAAATGTTATCATTTTCTTCCGAGACAGTAGTAGCTTTCGCTGATTCTACCCTTAGTCAATCTATTATTGAGAAAGAAAATAAAAAAAGAGAAGTTGCCCGAAAAAAAGAGGTTGCCATGCAGAATAAGATAGATCAGCAGGAAAATGCGATTTATCTAACATTTGACGATGGGCCAACAAATGCTTCAGACGAGTTAATGGACATCTTAAATAATTATCAGATGAAGGCAACCTTTTTCATGGTAGGTCCAAAAATAAAAGAATATCCAGAAATTGTTAACCGTATGCACAGGGGAGGATTTGGACTTGGACTACATAGTATTACTCATGATGTAGGGAAGATTTACAGTAGTCAATCTGCTCCATCAGAAGAAATGGTTGAGAGTCGGGAGATATTGGAAAACATTACAGGGGTACGTTCTAACCTTATCCGTCTGCCCTATGGAAGTATCCCATATTTAACAGAAGGTATGCGCTATGTACTTGACCAGAATGATTTTATCGTTTGGGATTGGAATGTAGATAGTCTTGATTGGCAATTAAAAGACGAACGATATGTTCAGCACACCATCCAAGAAATACAAAAAATGAATCAAGTAGGCGTAACCCCAATTGTCCTTCTTCATGATAAACCAGAGACAATTAAACATTTACCTAAACTCCTATCGTATGTTAAGGAACAAGGCTATCAAACGAAGATATTGACTAACGATATGCCACCATTAACATTTCAGTGTGAAGGACGCTGCCGTCCCGTAAACTAATTCCATTTTGGCTATAGGAGGTAACTATGGTTGAAACGATTACTAGCATTTGCGATTGTTATAAGTTTTATATTTTTTCTAACTGGCTATCCTTCCGATGAAAAACAAGCTACCAAAATACAAAAACTAATGGAAGAGTCTGCTGAGTTTGAAAATGATTTCGCTGCTAATCAAACCAAACTATATGAAACTAGAAAAAATGCACAGTTGGTATACAATGATTTGATTAGTCTCGACATCAATGAAAAGGATATAATTAACCAGAAGATAGAAGAAGCCAATACATACACGGAAAAACAACAGAAGATCTTAGAGGAAGCAGAAGAAAACTTCCAAAAGGCTTATAACAAGTCCATAACCATTGAGAAACATATCAAAAAAATCAAAGACAAGGAACAAAAGAACCAAGCATCAAAACTAGTAACGATTATGAATGAACGAAAGAATTTAATAGATAGTTTTTTTAAAGACTACCATAAAAATTTGGAATTACAGAACACATTTTATGGGCATCTTGAAGATGGAAATTTTAGCTTAGAAAGCCTTGACGAGCAGATTAATAATATAAATGAACGCGTTCAAGACATGGGAGAGACTTTACAACAATTTAATCAATATACTAAACAATATATTGAAGCAGGGAACGACTATTACCAAATGAATAATTAGCTAAAAGCTAAAAACTATAGAAACCTTGGAATCAATCAGAATAAATGTTCTAAAAGTAGAGATGAAATAAAAGTCATCAGATAGCAAACGTGGTAAAAAGCATTTGCCTATTTAATTAACTGGGGGCATAAGTCGGGCATACTCTAATCCAACATCTATTGCAACCTTCTTGTATATGCACCTATTAAAGTTGAATCGACATTTTAATTTAAAAAATCCCTTTGAGGTTTTTGTCAAATTCGTTTATCATTAATAATGAACACATTGTAAATGAGTAGGTGGTTAAATGGATATATTAATTCCTATTGGTATAGGCTTTTTATCTAATGCTGTGATATTTATTGTAAGTATGTTTCTGGTGAAAAGTTTAAAACGGGCAACAAATATAACTTTAATTTTCGTTGGTTTAACTATAATAATTTCACTTATAGTAGGTGGTTGGTCTGGTATGGGACTAGGTATAATTGGACTTGGTATGTTATTAGCCACAATATGTTTATATGTATATATTTTAGTGTCTAAAATTGCAAACAAAAATAATGGTTAATAAATTTAAAAGCCTTTAAAAGATTTCTTTTAAAGGCTTTTAATTTTTAAGGTTTTAAACAAAGCAAAGTAATGCTTGTGGCCCAAAATAAGTTCTGATACCTGCTGCTGCCCAAGTTGTATGTCCATCAACACAAGAAACTAATTCCTTATCACAGCAATTGTCTCCATCACCGAAAACCGACCAACATCTGTCATGTGCAACACAACACTCGTCCGTTGCATTAATTGGTGTATCACCACCATGATCTAGACCGTAACCACAATTTCCACCACAGTGTTGATATCCACCGGGTAAGCAACCATCAGCAGTCCACCAAGCTTGTGTGGAAACACCATCTTGATTTTCCTCAACTTCTATATTTTCCTTTTGAAATACTAATTCATCCAAATCTGTTTCATTAACAAAGGTATTAAGTTCACCATTTTCAATCTTATACGATGAAATAGTATTTTGAATACCTTTATTAAGAATCTGGCCGAAATAATGATTTTCAAGTCTCGGTAATTCATTAAATAATATCCTAATACTCTTTTCTTTATCAACTAAATTAATTATTGTTGAATTAAAATTAATTAAACTATCTTTTTCACCAAAAACAGCATTAAAACTATAAGCTAAATCTACTTGCAAGTCATTTAAATTAAAATCCCTTTTTTGTTTCATGCTTTCCACAATTTCATTAAATTTATCTTGCGAAAGTAGTTCTTCTAACTTATTATTCAATTCTTCACCACGTAAATCCTTTTTAGAAACAATTTTACCAATCATATGATCCACTCCTTTAAACTATATTGTCACAACCACAGCGATCAAAAACATAAGTTGAACCCGATAAAGGGACGAATGTTCCTATACATCCTACATATGAACAACATTTACGAATAGGCTGACACATACCACTTTGAATGCTTATTCTTTCATCAGATTTCCCTTCAATTGTAGGCTTTTTCTCATCCATAATTTTTTCCTCCTTTTTTATTATTAAAGCGGCGTATTAATCTTATTAATCTCTGGGATAAATGGACTTGATACCGCCTTATATTATTTAAAGTGAAAAGTAACTATATAAAGTCAACTATAATTTTAAAATTCCACATATAAATTTCAGTTTTTTATAAATCATATATCTCATTTCATTTTAAAAGGCTGAATATATTTTAATATCCAGCCTTTTGTAATCTATATTAATACGACAATCCCAGAGGTATATCGTATTGTTTTTAACATCTATTAATTGTAGATTTGTAGCCTTGTTATACCTTTAGTGATTCAGACAACTTTTTAGTATTAAAACCAGCTATTACACTCTCTTCAGAATTACTTCTCACAACGGTAAACGGGGTTCCTTGACCACCTAATTTAAAAAACTCTGAACGGTATTCTTCATTATTTTTTATGTCCTTTTCCGTGAAATGAACCCCCTTTTCTTCCATCCATTCAATCTGTCTATTGCAAAAACCGCAACTAGGATTGGTATAAACGATTACTTCCTTGTTAGATTCCATTTATTCACTTCCTTTCAATTTTTTATCTTAATCACTTAAAACTATCCGTTATTGCCTTTCCTCTAATAAAAGTGAATTGACTGCTGTATTTATCAACCATTTGTATAAAAATTTTAAAAATCATTTGGATATACCTGTTAACTTCTTTTCATCCTCAAACTCATAGATAAAATTTTGAGGAAGAAAATTTACGTCTAATTGTTTATTCACAAATTCGTTTATCATATATACTTGTTTAGTAGATTGTAAGGCTAAATCCTGAAAGAAACCACGTTCTTGTTCGGTACAGTCTTCATCAATACAGCTAGCAAAAAAAAGTTGACTGCATCGAGCTTCCGTAAAACATTGATATAACTTTTCATAAGGATCCATGTCCCTCACCCTCCTTAGTAAACATTTTTAAACCAATTGAATTAGCCCGGACCCTTCCAAAGTGTTACGGTAACCTAATGATGTTGCTTGGCTTACTAAACAATCAAAAATTTTGTAGGGAACTTCTGATGGATTTTCAGTTTCTATTACATTTAATAACAAGGCTACAGCACCAGTAACATGAGGTGCTGCCATTGAGGTTCCTGTTAATCTAGCATAGGAGTCAATTGGATGGGTTGACAAGATATCGCTGCCCGGTGCTACAAAATCCACCTCTAAATTAGAATTAGAAAAGGGGCCAATATCCAAATCTCGATTAACAGCCCCCACTTGAATGACCTCTTTAAAGGTCGCTGGATATAAAATCTCATCTGTTATTGCGTTACTATCACCGTAATTACCAGCTGCTGCAACCGTAATTATTCCCTTTTTTAATGCTCTTAAAATTACAGAATACAAATTAGAATCATCTTCTGATCCCCCAAGAGAAATATTCATAACCGATACTCTTTCTCCAGAAGGCCCTCGCCAATTTGATGCATAGTCTATCGCTTTAATTAGATTTTCGTAGGATCCAACACCGTCCCGATCTATGACTTTTAATATTAATAGACTTACTTTTGGAGCAACACCTACTACACCAATCTCATTGTCGATTGCACCTATTATTCCGGAAACGTGAGTACCATGTCCTACGTAATCATAGAAAATATTAGGATTTCCTTGGTCATCATTTGTAAAGTTATAACCACCTACGATGTTATTCTTTAAATCAGGATGATCTACCTGACAACCTGAATCAATGACAGCGACAACATTGCCAGCCCCATGCCTTGTTTCGTTCCAAATTTTTGGGGCTTCAATTGTTTTGACACCATAAGGTATCCTTTCTGGTTTCATTATAATTTCTTCAATTTTGGTAGGAAGTAGAGATATTCGCTTAATATAAAATTCCTCCTTTTCTTTCCTTTGTATTATTAAAAGTGAAATTACTACCCCCTTTATCAACCATCTTTATTAATTATTACCAAAAGATATGGTTGCGACTTACGATGTATTACCCTAACTCTTCATTTCCGTTTTACAGATGGTTTGTTGTGTTTTAAAATAAAAGAAGTACCTTTTATGAAATGGTTGTATCGGGATTGCTGTAGTTCACCTTATTACGTACTCAGTGTTGAAAAATATAGAAGTAAAGGAAATTGACAAATTTAAATAAGGAGATAAAGTCAATGATTGAGTATTGGAGAGTTGAACCGAATCTCCCTTCTATACCTTTTGAATAGTGTAGATGAATCGCATAATCGGTATATTCAGTCAATCATGCTAAAAAAATTACTATCATTCATATTGGCTCTACTATGTGGCATTTAAATGTACCAGCCCATCGAAATAGTATTCTAAAAAATAACTTTACGTTTTCTATTAAAAAGAGTCATTTATCTATTTCATTTGGAAAAGGGTCGTGTAATCACGACCCAGAACTGAAGTTTAGGCATATATTACAAATGTTTATATAATATTACCTTTTGAAAAATCAAGTATCTCCGACTTTATTTTATTTTACCGTGAAAGCCCCTGATTTCTAATTTAAAAACATTGACGAACACACGAGGTTACATAACGACCTTGTAGTCTTGCTGCGGTAGTGATACAAACGGCGCAAAAGGCAATTGAGGCACAAGCAATACCACAGGCGGCGGCAATGGCAGTAAGAGTCCATAAAGGAACACCGTAATCACCCAAACAATCAGTAATACAGCCGAGCTGCTGTGTTTGAACTTGCGGTACGGGAATACCTTGTTCTTCGTTCGTTAATTCTCCATCACGAAATAATCTATAGCTAGCACCATTCTCTGTTTCTTTCAACTGTAACTCATAATTTGTTTCATATTCTTTGTCCTCATTAAATTGGATTGAGAAAGCACCCTCAATATCATTATCGGCAAAATCAAATGAAGCAACATATTTGATTTCTCCACCCAGATTAAATCCATTCACCTCTACCTCAGATAAAGAAGCATCTGGATTAACTTTACCACTTGATACAAGTTGTTTCGCAAGCTCGGAAATTTCCCTACCAACGTTTGCCGGTACATCTACATACGCCTCTGCCGTCGCTTTTGCAATTTCTTCAACAGTAAATCTCATTTTTTACTCACCCCTAATTATTTTTAATTGATTAAAGTTAAACGTTTGAATTGACTCTCTTGACAACTTAAAAACTCAACTGTCATCAATTGTAATTCATCGATTTAGTTCCCTATAATATGTTCATGATTGTGTATATGTTTATGTTCTAATTCGTGACTGGAATAACTAAAATAATTTTCGTTCATTTTTTCATTTTATTTACTTTTCATTTTGAATTTGCACTTTTAGATTAGAAATATGAATAAACTAGATTCAATTATTTTAAAACAATGATAAATTGTTTTTCTTCAAGCTGAATCATCTGACTTAATTCATTTAGACTTGAAAAAGTTAAATACTTTCCGAACTGACATGTTGAAAAGTTAATTTTTGTGTCTAGCTGTTCATTTTTATCATCTTGTTCTTCCCCATCCCAACAAGAATAAATCTCCATATACTGCCCTTCCGCTAAACGATCATTGATATATTCGAAAAGTGCATAGATACCTCTTCGATGACAAGCATCTTGTGTATCGTAGAAGTAACCTTCAAATTCGTAAATATAAGGATTAGAAAACTTAGTTTTAAGAACTTGTTTCAAATCATGAACTAGTTCAAAAATAAAAAGACCATAAAAATCTTCTTCTTTTTCATAATGAATCACATATTGTTCATCTGTGTTTGATTGTTTTTTCTTATCTCGTTTTCAATTTCTTTCTGCATTCAAATCTGAAAGTTTTATTTTAACTGGCTTCATTCCAAATTCTCCAACTGGTATCTCATGTGGAGCAGCGATGAAATGCTTTAGAGACATTAGCTTATCTCCTTTCTTATCCCCCTATGTTAGGATAGATGTCGCATGATACTTTAGTATATACTAAGTAAATATGCGGAGGTTAAA
>NZ_BAAKSZ010000050.1:0-14349 GCF_059698015.1 Oceanobacillus sp. NCCP-135
ACATTATTTCAGATTTCATCCTGATTTAAAGTGAAATTGACTACCTGTAATAATGTGCTGATTTACACTACATGCTTCTAACCAATCATTAACCTCAAATATAGGAATATCATCTTCAGTAATTACATATAACCTTCTATACCCTGATGGCAGTCTTGGACTTTTAATTCACGTCTTTTCCACTTTAAGCCCGTATGTCTTTTTCTCCAACTAAATTCCCCTCCCCCTCAAAATACAAACGAACGTTCTTAATTCATTCTAATTATATCCATAAAAAAGATAGTGTACAACTATTTATTATTGTACACTATCGTATCACCTAAAATTTATGGATTAAATTAATATGTCAACTATTGATATATCATGAACAGTTTGGGTACAAAACATCGATTCCTACAATATCAACGTTCTTTCCAACTCTTTTCAAAAGGTCTTTAGCGTTGTCTACCGGTATTGCAACAGTTGATGCTCCATTATGTGATACGACGGAAGTATCATCATATCTGTCGTCAATTGCCGGTTTAAATACTTGTACTGTTAAATTTGCATAGGTTGCCCTACGAACACGGCGAATTAGTTCCTCTGACTTTCCCGAAAACATGCTGCCACAAATTACTTCTACCCAACCACTTTGTTTCATCACGTACATGAACAGGGAACTCCCTTCAACATTTTTCCTAGTATATAGCTAAGTTTACCACTTACTTGAGGTAAACCTAACCAAAGTTTATATATTTTTTCCAGTAAAAAAAACAGGCAACGTGAAGACATTTTGCCTGTTTTTTTACTTGCTTATATAAATTAGACTGGATCCTGAACCAGAAGCCTTGGCTATTCCATACTCTTGCCCTGTCTTCTGGAAGCAGTCGCAGCCGTCTTTTATTAGTGCAGCTTCGAAAGCTAGCGACATAAGTCGTAAGCAAATGACATCCCAAGAGCGAAAGATCACGCTTCTTCCGGTATATTGCTAGTGTCAAGCTTACCAGTCGCTTCAGCACTTTATTTCATATTATATTTTTTCTTGAATCGGTCTACACGGCCACCGACTTTGTCTGCTTTTTGTTTACCTGTGTAGAATGGGTGTGAATCTGAACTGATTTCAACTTTGATTAATGGATATGTGTTGCCATCTTCCCACTCAATTGTTTCATCTGAACTTTTTGTTGAACCACTCAAAAATTTAAATTCTGAGCTGGTATCTAGAAATACTACTTTTCTGTACTCCGGATGAATTTCCTTTTTCATGTCTTTCCACTCCTTTTTGCCCTGAGTCCCTTGGAAACAGAGTTTATTGCGGGGAGTTCATAAGTGTAAATACCTTAGCTAAACTCACATAAAAAGATTATAACAGTACCCTCATTTGATTGCAATAGAATGGAAGTAAAAAATATTTCCAATACCTATCTTTTAATACCCTTTCGTTTCATCTCTTCATCCATTATTTGCAGAAATTCCTTATTATTATCAGATGCTTTTAACCGTCTTAAGAAACGTTCGAGGAAATCGTTGGAATCTTGCATTGTTTTGCGAATTGCCCACATTTTGTCAAGATGACCTTTATCCACAAGCAATTCTTCTTTACGCGTTCCGGAACGTAAAATGTCGATGGCAGGGAAAATTCTACGGTCTGCAAGATTACGGTCAAGATGCAGTTCCATGTTCCCTGTGCCTTTAAATTCCTCATAAATGACATCATCCATACGGGAGCCTGTGTCAACTAATGCAGTTGCCAGGATCGTAAAGCTGCCACCTTCTTCAATATTTCTTGCTGCCCCGAAGAATCGTTTCGGGCGGTGGAGGGCTGCAGGGTCAATCCCACCAGAAAGTGTACGACCACTTGGTGGGATAACTAAGTTATATGCACGTGCCAAACGAGTAATACTATCCATTAAAACAATAACGTCACGTTTATGTTCAACTAAACGCATTGCTCTTTCCAATACAAGTTCAGAAACCTTGATATGATTTTCTGGAACTTCATCAAAGGTAGAACTGACTACATCTACATCAGCATGTACAGAGCGCTCAATATCCGTAACTTCCTCTGGTCTTTCGTCAACTAATAAAATAATTAATTTTGCATCTGGATGATTTTTGGAAACGTTGTTCGCAATTTCCTTTAAAAGCATTGTTTTACCAGCTTTTGGTGGTGCTACAATCAGCCCGCGCTGTCCAAATCCTACTGGAGTCATCAAATCAATAATTCGAGTGGATATTTTTTTCGATTCAACCTCCAATTGCATTAATCGATCAGGATATAAAGCTGTTAGTGCCGGAAAATGTACACGGTCTTTTGAGGAATCAGGATCTTCACCATTAACCGCATCTACATGAAGTAATCCGTAATAACGTTCATTTTCTTTAGGTGGGCGAACCTTTCCAGATACTTTATCTCCGTTTCGTAAATCAAATCTGCGAATTTGTGAAGCAGATATATAAATATCTTCTGCACTTGGAGAATAATTAATCGGTCTTAGAAAACCGAATCCTTCAGAAGGGATTATTTCCAGAACACCATCCATAAAGAGAAAGCCATCTTTTTCTGCTTGTGCTTTTAAGATTGCAAAAATGAGTTCTTTTTTAGTTAATTTCGCATAATATGATACTTTGAATTCTTTCGCTAAAGCATAAATTTCTTTCAGTGTTAACGTTTCTAAATGAGAGATTGTTAATTCAGCCATAAAAATCACCACGCCTATTCGTTTTTACATTCAAAAGTGGATATTCAAAAGTCCGGTAAAAATAACACGTCTTCAGAGGATCTTCTACTTATTATCGACATGGTCTTGATAAAGTAAAAGTATTTTCTTTCTTACGATGTGAATGCAGGGAAGGATATCCTATGCTCAAAGCTTCATCGCCATGAACTTTCCGGTCTTTTTCATCTCCCTTTTGAACACTTTCTATTAAAGATATATAAAAAATTATGTTTGTCCCATCAGCAAGTTATGAACGATGAGCAGTTTACTTTTCTTTGGTAGGTCTGTCCTTGAAGAAAAGAAGGTTATTAGAAGCTAGATTAGAAGTTCCATTACTTATAAACTAGAGTAGCCAATTTATACATGTATTAAACATATACCATATTACTCTTTTAATTGCGATAATTCAACTCTATTTTTTGATTTAAATGTTTAATAGAAAAGGAAGCCAAGAAGACTGGTGGCTTCCTTTTCTTTTTTTAGGAAGATTATTAAATATAATTAGGATCCCATGACAAGATTAGGTTTTTTTTGCAGGCTATGTTCTCCGTCAATAAAGCGAACGGTACCGCTTTTCGCTCGCATAACCACTGTTTGCGTAGTGGCTTTAGAGCCTTTAAATTGAACGCCTTTAAGTAATTCACCATCGGTAACTCCAGTTGCTGCAAAAATTGCATCATCACCACTACAAAAGTCATCCATATATAAAACTTTGTTTACATCTGTTACACCCATTTTTTCACAGCGTAATTTTTCTTCCTCATTTGATGGAACCAGCTTCCCTTGGATTTCACCGCCTAAACATTTTAACGCTGCTGCAGCTAAAACTCCTTCAGGTGCACCGCCCTTACCAAGCAGTATATCTACTCCAGTATCATCAAATGCTGTATTAATTGCTGCTGCTACATCTCCGTCGGGAATCAATTTAATTCTTGCGCCAGCCGCACGGATTTCCTCAATTAACTTTTTATGACGGGGACGATCCAATACGACTGCAACAACATCTTCTATATTTTTATTTTTTGCTTTTGCTACTGCTTGCAGGTTTTCAAAAGTGGAGGCATTAATATCTACCTTGCCTACTGATTCTGGACCAACTGCAATTTTATCCATATACATATCTGGCGCATGTAATAATGTACCTTTATCTGCAATTGCAATGACTGCCAGTGCATTCCAGGTACCCTGTGCAACAATGTTTGTTCCTTCAAGAGGGTCAACCGCCACGTCTACACCTGGACCAGAACCAGTACCAAGCTTTTCGCCGATATATAGCATAGGTGCTTCATCCATTTCTCCCTCACCGATAACAACGGTACCCTGCATCGGAATTGTATCAAATACATCACGCATTGCTGATGTTGCAGCATCATCTGCTTCAACCTTCTTTCCTCTTCCCATCCAGCGAGCTGAAGATTGAGCTGCAGCCTCAGTTACACGTACTAATTCCATTGTTAAACTTCTTTCCATGTGTTCCCTCTCCTTTATTGATATAAATTATCCTCATCCCAAAAGGAAAATTTATGAAAGGTTGGAGCAAAAAGACAAGCTGTTCGCTCATCATGGATTTATGAATTTTGAATTTGAACTATTTCTTGTTCGGTCATCTCTTCACGCCATATGTTTGCACCGAGATGAAGTAATTTCTCTGTGATTTTTTCATAACCTCTGTCAACATGCTCAAGACCGGTAATTTCTGTTATACCATTAGCCATTAAACCGGCAATTATTAGTGACGCTCCTGCACGAAGATCTGAAGCTTTCACCCGGGCACCTTGCAATTGAACTGGTCCAGAAACAATAGCTGATCCACCTTCAACTTTTATGATAGCATTCATACGTCTTAATTCGTCAATATGTTTTAAACGTGCAGAATAAATCGTATCTGTAATCACACCTGTATTCACGGCTTTCGTTAAAATGCTAGTAAATGGCTGTTGCAGATCTGTTGGAAATCCAGGATATACCAATGTTTTAATATCTACACTTTTCAGTGGGTTTCTTGGTGTGATCAACAACTGCTCATCACTTGCCTCAATCGAAACACCCATCTCACGCAATTTAGCCAGCAGTGACTCCAAATGCTGTGAAATGACATTATCAACAATCACTTCTTTCCCCTGTGCTGCTGCGGCAATTGCATACGTGCCTGCTTCAATACGGTCAGGGATAATCGTGTGTCTGCAGCCATTCAGTGATTCTACACCTTCAATACGAATGACATCAGTACCGACACCTTTAATTTTTGCACCCATATTTGTCAGCAATGTGGCTACATCAATTATCTCCGGCTCCTTAGCCGCATTTTCAATAATTGTTTTACCTTTTGCCTTTACTGCTGCAAGCATGATATTAATGGTTGCACCAACACTGACTACGTCAAGATAGATTCTGGCACCTCTTAATTCTTTCGCTCGAAGATAAATTGCCCCTTGCTCATTTGTAACTTCGGCACCAAGTGCTTCAAACCCTTTAATATGCTGGTCAATTGGGCGCGGTCCTAAGAAACATCCACCAGGCAAGCCAATAACAGCTTTATTAAATTTCCCAAGCATAGCTCCCATGAAATAATAGGAGGCTCGCAACTTTTTAACTTTTCCATTTGGCAATGGCATAGATACCATATTCTCAGGATTTATGTGAACAGTTTGTCCATCCCATGCTACTGTACCACCAATTTCCTCCAGCAAATCCCCTAATGTATATACATCAGAAATTTCCGGAAGTCCTTCGATAGTTACATCTGAATCAGCTAATATTGCGGCAGGGAGCAAGGCTACGGCGCTGTTTTTTGCACCGCTTATTCGTACCTTGCCATTTAATAAATGACCGCCTTCAATTAACATTTTTTGCATTTAAAAACCCCACTTCTTGAGGTTGTTCAAAGCTTAATTTGAACACACATCTTTTGAAGTAATTACTTTTCCCCTTAACATCTAGGGGTAGGAAATGGATCCTTTCCTTTGGCATCTTCTTCTTTCAACTTATCTTGTGCAGCTTTTCCATTTTTATGCAATTAATTTTGCTTATTCCAGTCTGCTAGGAATCTTTCAATACCTTGGTCTGTTAATGGATGTTTTACGAGCTGCTCCAATACGTTCAAAGGAATGGTTGCAATATGTGCTCCATTTAACGCTGCATCTATTACATGTAATGGATGTCTAATGGAAGCTGCAATGATTTCCGAATGAATATGATGACGGTTGAAAATTTCTGAAATGGTTGCGACCAGATTCATGCCGTCATGTCCAATATCATCTAAGCGCCCTAAAAATGGTGAAACATAAGTAGCACCAGCACGTGCTGCAAGAAGTGCTTGGTTTGCATTGAAGATTAATGTGACATTTGTTTTGATATTTAAGTCACTAAATGCCTTTACTGCTTTTAGCCCTTCGATTGTCATTGGTACTTTTACTGTAATATTCGGGGCAATTGCAGCTAATTCTTTCCCTTCATTAATCATACCTTCTGCATCTTCAGCAATGACTTCTGCACTTACAGAACCTGACACTTCCTCCGTAATTTCACGTAAGCGGTCATGAAATGAGACGCCTTCTTTTGCTACGAGGCTCGGGTTTGTTGTTACACCAGCGAGTACACCAAGCTCATTTGCCTTTCTTATTTCATCAATGTTCGCAGTATCAATAAAAAATTTCATTTAAGCAAGCCCCCACTTCTGAATTGTTTTATTCAAGCAATCATCACTTAAGCTTTTTGTGAAGAACCAAACTCGCGCATTTTACCAATAACTGTTTGTTTAATTGCTTCAGTACCTGGTCCTAAATATTTACGTGGATCGTATAAATCCGGTTTTGCATCTAGCGTTTCACGAACTGCTTTTGTCTGCGAAATTTGGTTTTCAGTATTTACATTAATTTTTGCAGTACCTAATGAAATGGAGCGTTTAATATCTTTTGTCGGAATCCCGGTTCCACCATGTAATACTAATGGAAGTGCAATTGTCTTAGAGATTTCCTCCATTTCAGTAAAACCTAAGTTTGGTTCCCCTTTATATGGACCGTGAACAGAACCTAATGCTGGGGCTAAACAGTCAATTCCAGTTTGGTTAACAAGTTCCAGACACTCTTTAGGATCTGCATAGATTACGCCATCTGCTATTACGTCATCTTCCTGGCCACCAACAGTACCAAGTTCTGCTTCTACAGAAACACCATGAATATGTGCCAGTTCCACCACTTTACTTGTTGTAGCAATATTTTCTTCCAACGGATCATGCGAAGCATCAATCATGACAGAAGTAAAGCCTGCTTGAATTGCTTTTGCACAATTTTCAAAGCTTGAACCGTGGTCTAAATGAATCGCTACAGGCACAGTTGTACCATAAGAATCCATTAATGCTTTTACCATGGATACAACTACTTTAAAACCACCCATGTATTTTCCCGCACCTTCAGATACACCTAGAATGACTGGTGATTTTTCCTCCTCTGCTGCTTGGAGAATAGCTTGTATATACTCCAAATTATTTATGTTAAATTGTCCAACTGCATAACCATTTTCTTTCCCTGTTTCTAGCATTTCTTTCATAGAAACCAATGGCATAGTATATCCTCCTCTTCGATGAATACATTCACCTGTTTAATTAATCTACAATATAAGAATACCAATTCCAGCATCCAGGTGCAAGAATAGAGAAATTTTAATCGAGTATCGTCTTTACAAGCTCGCAAACATCCGATACATTAAATGGCTTTGCCAATACTTCTTTCACTGAACTGTAGTTTCCGATTTCTGTTAGTATATCTTCTGCTAAACCGCTCATTAGTATTGCTGGTATGTGAATTTCAGCAGCTTCCATTTCCTGTAAAACCTTTGTTCCATCAAGGATTGGCAGTTTATAATCTAAAATAATTAAGTCAAATGCACGCTCAAAAATTTCCGTTAATGCTTCTTTTCCTGTATGAGCTGTAAATACTTTATATCCTTCATTTTCAAGAATATCAGTTAATAACATACGTATTCCTGGCTGATCATCAACCACCAAAATTTCCTTAACCAATAAACTTTCCCCCTTTAGACTTTCATCCCCAATTACTTTAATTCTAGATAGGACTTCCATTTTCCTGCAAAGATGTTAACTTTTGTTATCGCTAGTAAAAGGATTTTTCTGAAAGGATAGGACTTTGAAAATTCCTCCCATGCTGTGGTTTCCCTTTCCTGTTGCACCTTCTATTGGACAGTTCCAGCTTGGGTTTAGGCAGTTTTGTCTATGACGGAGTTTATAGCTATTGTAGACCCACTCCAAAGATTAAAATCAGCAAAATAAGTCCTTAAACAAAAGCCCCAAAAAGGAAGTTCCTCTTCGGGGATTCAATTTAATTATTATGTTGTTCAACAGCTGCACCGATAAATCCTTTAAATAAACTATGTGCTTTTGTCGGGCGTGATTTGAACTCTGGATGGAATTGACATGCTATAAACCATGGATGATCCCCCAGTTCAATTGTTTCCACTAATCTTCCATCTGGACTTGTACCCGAAAAAATAAATCCATTATCTGCCATTTGTTCTCTAAAGTTATTGTTAAATTCATAACGATGACGATGGCGCTCCTCGATTAAATCAGCTCCATTGTAGGCAGCTTGTATTTTAGTTCCCTCGGTTAATTTACATGGATATTTACCAAGCCTTAATGTACCACCAAGATCTAAAACTTCTTTTTGCTCTGGCAGTAAATCGATAATTGGATATGGAGTGTTGGGATCGATTTCTGCTGAATGCGCTCCTTCTAAACCTAGTACATTTCTTGCAAATTCAACGGTTGCCAGCTGCATTCCGAGACAGATGCCAAAGAAAGGAATTTTACTTTCACGAGCATAACGAATTGCTTCTATTTTTCCTTCAATTCCCCGATTGCCAAATCCTCCTGGCACAATAATTCCATCCACATGGGCTAACTCTTTTTGAATTGTTTCTTTATCTAATATTTCCGAGTTAATCCAGTGTACTTTAATATCCGTACCATAAGCAAACCCTGCATGTTTCAATGCTTCAACTACAGAAATATAGGCATCTGGAAGCTCCACATATTTTCCTACTAAACCAATATCCGTTATTTTTGAAAGATTTCTCACATTGGAAACAAGTGTATTCCATTCTTTCATGTCTGCTGGTCCACAATCTAACCTAAAATGATCACATGTAATCTGATCCAGGTTTTGCTCCTGCAAGGAAATGGGTACTTGGTAAAGTGTATCTGCGTCCTGCATTTCGATCACTGCTTTTTCGTTGATATCACAAAATAGGGCAATTTTTTCTTTCATATCCTTACTAATAGTATGTTCTGTGCGCAGTACGATAACATCAGGCTGAATACCCAGTGAACGCAATTCCTTTACACTATGCTGTGTAGGCTTTGTCTTCATTTCACCAGCTGCTGCAATATATGGAACAAGTGTACAGTGAAGGTACATCACACTGTCTCTTCCCACATCCTTCTTAATTTGGCGAATAGCTTCAAGGAATGGCAATGATTCAATATCACCAACCGTACCACCGATCTCTGTAATTACAACATCTGCACTTGTTGCCTCACCTGCACGAAATACCTGGGCTTTTATTTCATTTGTAATATGAGGGATAACTTGAACGGTACCACCTAAATAATCGCCACGGCGTTCTTTTTTAATAACAGATGAATAAACCTTTCCTGTCGTAATATTGCTGTACTTATTTAAATTGATATCAATAAATCTTTCATAATGTCCCAGATCGAGATCTGTTTCTGCACCATCCTCTGTTACAAAAACTTCTCCATGCTGATATGGACTCATCGTTCCTGGATCCACATTGATATAAGGATCAAATTTTTGAATAGTAACCTTTAATCCACGATTTTTTAATAAACGCCCAAGTGAAGCGGCTGTTATTCCTTTACCCAGTGAAGAAACCACCCCACCAGTTACAAAAATATATTTAGTCACTGCTTATCCCTCTTTCCTCGATATAATCCCATCATATTTTTTTATTCTGTACTAAAATCTTAATTAAATAATAAAAAGCGCCTCCCCTAATAGGTAAGGGAAACGCTTTGGAAGTTAAATTTAAAAGAGCCCAATAAGAATTCTACTCATCCAGATTAAAAAAGTCAAGCAAACTTCCCAAGACTTATTTAAAATTTATTTTTCATCTTCCTCATCGTCATCTGAGTCCTCATCTTCATCAAATTCTTCATCAGCAAACTCATCTTCTGAATCTTCAAGTTCATCTTCATCAAAGTCATCGACAATTTCCTCGATATCCTCATCAACTATATCAAGTTCCTCTTCTGTAACTTTCTCTTCTTTTTTCTTTTTCTTCGCTTTCTTCTTTTTCTTTTTCGGAGCTTTCGCAACTTCCTCATCCATTTGTTCAACAGGATACCAGCGTTTTAAACCCCACATGTTTTCCCCAATCGTGATAAAATGTCCATTGACATTCAAATCTGTGTAAAATTGAGAAATTAATTCTTCTTTTTCTTTTTTGGAGAATCCTTTCAGTTCCGCAATTTTTCCAAAAATATCTTTGAAGTTAATTGCCTTTTTTTTATCCAGTAATATTAAATTTGCCAAATCAATCATTGACATATTCTTTAATTCCTCATGGCTGTATTTCTTCAAGCTCATAGCAACACTCCCTTTACTTATATAATAAGGCTTTTTGCCCGACTGAAAATACTATAGTGATTTTTTCTTATTATACTACAATAACCGAATTAAACCATACCATAACATTATAAACAAATAGTTACTGATTATGCTAGTGATCAAGTAGAAAAAAGCTGAGAAAATGAAATTAATTCCTCAACTTAATCTTTATGAAGGCGTTTGCCTCTTGCCTTTTCCCTACGTCGCTCGACTGGTTTATCACTCTTTTTTCATGAATTGATAATTCATCCAAAGGCTATCTTTTTTTAATTTCTTTTAACTCATTAAGGATTTCTTTATGTATTTCCAAATTCTTTTTCTGTATTTCAAGAATTTCCTTTTCCCGTTCGGCACTTTCCGTTCTTAAATTTAAAAGCTCATTATAGTTATCTTTATTTTCTTCTCTTTCACTTTTTATAAAAGATACTTGCTTTTTAAGCGCTCTAACAATGAGAATAATCACTAAAACGGGGACTATAATTAAAATAAGTAAATATATATAAAGCTCCATTACTCCTTTACCCCTTCATTAAAATTTATTTCAATATCAAGATCTTCTCCTATTGACTCACCACTTCCATCGGTCGGGGATTTCACATGAAGTGTTGCTTTATTTATGTTTTCCACCTTAGATTCTTCAAAGAAGTAAAATAGAACTCGAGTCAAATCTCTTTCGCTTAAATATTTCATCTCAACTTTTGTGCTCATGAAATCATTAGGAGATTCTACTTTTTCTCCCGTATCAGTTGTTAGTTTAAGATGTTGAGAATCAAAATTAATATCTTCATTCTCTGTCGATATAACCATAGCTAATTGAATATAATCCACATCCTCTTTTCCAAATTCGTCAATGAAATATTCATCAGCAAACGTTCCGCTAACGAGATGTGCTTCTGGCACTGTGATGGAGATAGGTCCAGATTTAAAAGAACCTATTTCTTCAGCCTTTTTTACAACTTCAAAATCACCATAATTGTATTTGTTATTTGGCATATCATTCTTTTCAGTACTTGACACAGACTCTTCTTCTGGACTTGTATTTTCAATTTTAGTACTGCCGTCGCTACATGCAGATAAAAGTAAAGGGATAAATAAAAATAATATAAGTAGCCTACCCACAAAAAAACCTCCCATAGTATTATGCAAGGTAAACCTTAACAGAAAACTATGGAAGGTGCAATAAAAATTTAAATAGCTAGAGGAACTCTCCAACCATATAAAGCAATATATCTTAAAATCAACATGATACTTGCTATTGCGTAACCAGCACTCAACAATAAAACTACAATTAGTAATAACAGTAAAATTAAACCTCCTAATCTTCTAATTGTTTCTTCAGTATCCCAATCAATATCTTCCAAGACAATTTTCTCCAACACATAAACACCGTCATCTACTTTTCTTAAAACCTCTATAGTTAACCAGTTCGGTTCTAGGAAAGGAGGTGTTGTAATTATTTTAGGATCGAATATACTCATGCGAATTTCAACAATATTAGATAATTCATTATTTGCGGCGTTATTAAATTCAACCTTAGCTTGCCTCAAATCACTTGCTACAGGAATTAACCCTTCATCTAACAAAACCATTAAGGCTTGGTTGATAGTACCATCAAGTATATCTCCTTTTAAGGCTTTATCCACTGGTAGATCCCATTTCCCTTGGGTAGGATCTCCTATAATTATTGAACCAGACAAACTTCCTTTTATTGGTCCAAAGTTAACATTGTATTGCTTTTCGTAACTGATCGAACCTACTGCTTCTTTAGTATAGAATTCATAAACATCAGCAAAAGGTGAAGTTGCGCTATAAACGGTCGGATCATTTGGGTCTAGATTCGATGCAATTGAATCGAAAATTTGATTACGAAAACTTTGAAATTGGTACAAAAGATTAGCGGGACAAAGTTTACCGCTCCAATAGTTATGGGTTACGACATTATTTATTGGTATCTTGTAGTCAGTCATAAGTTTTGCAACTAAGGCAGCAGCATTTTTTCTTGTTTGATAGAAGTTACCAGTTGAATTTACACATAACTCAATACCAATACTGTTTCTATTTCCGGCTCCATCACCTGCATGGTAACCCGTTTCATTTAATGGAAGATGTTGATAAACGACAGATCGATCATCCACCGTAAAGTGCCAAGATACATTAGTAGTAGGATTTCTTACATATTCGGCATGCATAGCAGCCGTAGCAGAAGGTGCAGTGTTAGCTGTTTCATGAATCGTGATATAAGTTGGATTCAAGTAGAATCCTGGACGGTTCCAGTTTGATGATGGAATAAAAAGTTGAGCTATAGAAAGATCATCAAAATTACCTCCAGAAAAGTCATCGCCGTCAGAACGGCCTTCTTTGAGCCCTAATGAACCCTGTGTTTCAGGCCCGGCCATTCCATCAACCGTCAAACCATTAGCAATTTGATAACGACGAACAGCATCTTCTGTTGCTGGACCGTAACTTCCATCGATGTTATCATGGTAAAAGCCTTTATCGGCTAGAACTTGTTGTAACAAACGGACGGCATGACCAACATCTCCTGGTAACAATGCACTTCCATATACTCCGATAACTCGTGAACCACCCGAACCAGCACCAGAGATTCCAAGAGAAGATAAGGTTTCAGGCCCGGCCATTCCATCAATCGTTAAACCGTTCATAATTTGATAACGACGGACAGCATCTTCAGTGTCAGGCCCGTAAAAACCATCTACTCCATAATTTGCAGCATTTATATCTGGATAGAAATTGTTATCCACTAATGCTTGTTGCAAAATTCGTACTGCCTCCCCAGAATCCCCTGGTTGCAAGGCTCCAATTGTACCGGTTTTAAAACTTCCATTATAAATACCTAAAGATGATAAGGTTGCGGGCCCCGCCATACCGTCAACCGTTAAGGCATTCGCACTTTGATACCTACGAACAGCATTTTCTGTAGCTGGACCATAACTTCCATCTATATTACCAGTATAATAATTTTTATCAGCTAAAGATCGCTGCAAAATTCTTACCTCTTCACCTAAATCCCCTGGTTGTAATGCCCCAATTGTAACAGTTCCTTCAGAAACTCCTCTATAGATACCTAAAGAAGTTAAGGTTGCGGGACCTGCCATTCCATCAACTTCTAAACCATTTACACTTTGATAGTTTCGAACAGCACTCTCTGTAGCTGGTCCATAGCTTCCATCAATACTACCAGTATAATAACCTAAATTTTTCAGGTTCTGTTGTAAGATCCGTACCTCCTTACCTAAATCTCCTGGTTGCAAGGCTCCGATTGTATTAGAATCATTGGAAACTTGACTATAGATGCCTAATGAAGATAAGGTTTTAGGTCCTGCCAACCCGTCGACTTTTAAACCATTCATAAGCTGATAACGACGCACAGCTTCCTCTGTATTTGGACCATAGCTTCCATCAACTCCATAATCAGGAGCATTAATATTAGGGTAGAAATTATTATCTACTAAAGCTTGCTGTAAGATTCGTACTGCTTCTCCTCTGTTACCTGGTTGTAAGGCTGTGATTCCGCTGTTAACTGAACTCCCTTCATATAATCCTAGCGATGATAAAGTTTCAGGACCGGCCATTCCATCAACCGTCAACCCATGAACAATTTGATAACGACGGACAGCATCTTCTGTATCCGGTCCATAACTTCCATCAACACCATTATCAGATGCATCTATATCAGGATAGAAATTATTATCGACCAAGGCTTGTTGTAATTCCAATACATCTTGTCCAGTGTCTCCCCTGCTTAAAGCTGTTCCAACTACAATACTCAATGTAATCATCCTTTCAGAAATTTTTTATCACGAAAGGGTGTTAGACAGCTACTTTACACACCCTATAATAGCGGCTGTCTATTTCGTATAAAAGGTAAAGGGTGTAGGCAAAGAAAAAACACAACCTTTTCTTAAATAATATTTAAAATTTAAGTTTCGCACCTTGATAACTTAATAAAAAGAGCCTTCTTAAATAAGATAAAAAGACATAAA
>NZ_BAAKSZ010000051.1:0-13409 GCF_059698015.1 Oceanobacillus sp. NCCP-135
TCCAGCAAAAACCGGCTTTTGTAGGCTTTTTTTTGAATTATATGGGGGAGAACTTTGGACTGTCAAGGTTACTAACTACTGGTCAAAAGTAATTACTAACCAAAATCTCCCTTTTGAAATTAAATCAAAACACTGTTATAATAACCCCTGCAAGATGTCTAAAATCAAATATCGACACCGACATTTGTATCTTGCAAATACAAAATGACAGGTGGTAAACAACATGGAAAGCAATACTAATTATCAGGTTTTATTGTATTATAACTATGTGCATATAGAGGATCCTGAAGGCTATGCCACTCAGCATCTTCAATTTTGCAAGGATTTAGAGTTAAAGGGCAGAATTCTTATCGCCCACGAAGGTATCAACGGTACTGTATCCGGAACAATGGAACAAACAGAAAAATACATGGATGCAATGCATGATGATCCGCGTTTTGCTGATATGGTATTTAAAATTGATGCGCATGATGGACATGCATTTAAGAAAATGCATGTACGTCCACGTAAGGAATTAGTAACACTTCGTCTGGAGGATGACATCAATCCATTACAAACAACTGGGCAACATTTATCTCCTAAAGAATTTTACGAGGCGATGCAGGATGAAGATACAGTTGTCATTGATGCCAGAAATGATTACGAATATGACTTAGGTCATTTTCGTGGAGCTATCCGTCCAGACATCGAAACATTTCGTGAGTTACCTGATTGGATCAGGGAAAATAAAGATCAAATTAAAGGGAAGCAAATTTTAACCTACTGTACTGGTGGGATCCGCTGTGAGAAGTTTTCCGGCTGGCTGCTTGAAGAAGGCTTCGAGAACGTGGGTCAGCTACATGGTGGTATCGTCACCTATGGAAAAGACCCCGAAGTTCAAGGAGAGCTATGGGATGGACAATGCTATGTATTTGATGAGCGTATTTCTGTTCCAATCAACCGAAAAGAGCACGTTGTAGTCGGTGTGGACTATTTTGATGGACAGCCATGTGAACGCTATGTAAACTGTGCCAATCCGGAATGTAATGAACAAATACTCTGCTCTGAGGAAAATGAGCATAAATATATGCGAGGCTGCACTCATGAGTGTCGCATCAGCCCACGTAATATGTATGTAAAAGAACACGACTTATCACAGGATGATATCCAGAAAAGACTGGAAGCTATTGGGGAAAGCTTGAAACAGGAAGCATAAGCCTCTTTCATTTAATCGCTAACAGGTCGAATCATTATAGCGTGTGCTTAAAAGACTCGATGTCCTGAAGTGACAACTTTTTCGACCATTATGTAAATCTAAAAAATCAAGCCTATAGCAACTTCATCGATACACAAAGACTGGACAATATTTAAATAAACAATGAGCTATCTTAGATGGGATTATCTGAGATAGCTTTGTTTTTTTGTACAATTTTTATGAAATTAGAACAAATTTTGGAAATTATTTCAAATAGATGTTGTTTTTTTGGTGTATTACGAATATAATACATTTGTATTAATACGCTATGACAAGGTTAAAAAATATATTCTGATGAGAGATTGTATCAAAAATGCACTTGGATATTAGTTAACACTCGTATATACTTTTTATACATAGGTAGAAATTTTTGAAAATTAGAAGTGATTCGATTTTTTAGTGGGGGGGTTTATAATGAATTTTATTAAACGTGGATTTTTAGGTATTACAAGAAAAAAAGGTAAATCATTAATTTTATTGGCAGTTATTTTTATTTTAGGAAACCTTATATCCGGTGCAATTTCTATTCAACAAGCAACTGGTAATGTGGAAACGAGCATTAAAGAAAGGCTGGGAGCTGCTGCAACGGTTGAGATTGACTATGAAGCAATGGATGCGTTAAGTGATGCAGAATTGGAAGGTTTAGAGATGCAAGACATGGGCATTGATTTAATTAAACAAATTGGTGAGCTTTCCTATGTGAAATATTATGATTATAGTATGTCTACCTGGTTAGGTTCAGAGAGCATGGAGAGTTATCAGGGGGAAGGGATGGACGACGTTGTTATGAGTGGCCCCAGCATGGACTTTATGCTGAAAGGAATCAACTATGCTCCTGTGATTGACCTTGAAGAACAGAAGGGCAAATTAGTCGATGGCCGTGTCTTTACACAGGAAGAGGTAGATAATGGCACATCTTTAGCTATTATTTCAAAAAAATTAGCAGAAAAAAATAATCTGCATGTAGGAGATACGTTTACATTAGATAATGCTGTCTATGAATTTGATCAAGAGACAGGGGAAGAAGAGTTAATTACTTCCCGGGATGTTGTATTGGAAATTATCGGGTTATTTGAACCTCAATCAGTCAAAGAAGACCAGGAAGCTAGTTCAGATAACGGGATGATAGATTTTATGGACATAGATTATCAAAATACAGTTTATGTTCCGAATGAAATTGTCGCTAGTGAAAATAGATATAATATGGAAGAATATATGAAAGTCGATGAAGAATTTGCAGAAATGATGGAGGAGGAAGGGGAATCCTTCGAATATTACACGCCAATGTTTGTCTTAAACAGCCCCGAAGAGATGGAAGCATTTGAGGAAGAGGTAGCACCACTATTGCCTGAACTTTATATAGTAGCAAGTGCTACGGATCAATATGATAGCATTGCAGGGCCGATAGAGTCGATGTCCAAACTAGCAAAATATGTTTTGATTGTTGCAGTAATTGCAACCGTGCTGATAACTGGTTTAGTAGTTTTACTGTTCCTGCGGGATCGAAAACGCGAATTGGGTATTTATTTATCCTTAGGAGAACAACGGGGCCGTGTTGTTGGACAAATACTAATCGAAGTAATGGTTGTTGCGTTTATTGGTATTACTTTATCTTTATTCAGCGGAAACTTCTTAGCTCAGCAGGTATCTGATACGATGATGAAAGCAGACAATAATAATTCGTCTTATGAAGAGGTTGTGTATTATAGTGAGATTCAAATAGATTTGACCACAGAAGATGTCTTAGAAACTTACGAGGTAAACCTTAATTCAAGCTATATTCTAGCCTTTTATGGAATCGGACTGTTAACTATATTAATTTCAACGGTTATTCCGCTAATTTATATTGTAAGGCTAAATCCGAAGAAAATACTGATGTAAAGAGGGGTGAGATTATGATATTAGAAGCGAAAGATTTAAATTATTATTATCAAGATGGCGAAGAGCGTCGTTATATCTTAAAAGATACATCTATCTCTTTTGAAAAAGGGAAATTTTATACAATTTTAGGCCAGTCCGGTTCAGGGAAAACCACCTTGTTATCATTACTCAGTGCCTTGGACTCCCCGCAGAGTGGGACAATATTATTTAATGAAAAAGACATTAAGAACATTGGCTACGAAAGGTATCGCCGTAATAATGTGGGGATTATTTTTCAAAGCTATAATTTAATTCCAACATTTACTGCTGTGGAAAATGTACTGGTTCCTATGTCGATTACGGAAAATGAAATTCCAGAAGATACAAGGACAGTAGCCTATAATTTACTAGATTATATCGGTATTGTAAAAAGCAAAGCAGATCGCCTCGTTAATAAGCTATCCGGGGGAGAGCAGCAGCGTGTGGCTATTGCTAGGGCGCTTGCAACCAATGTGGAATTAATTCTTGCTGATGAGCCTACAGGAAACCTTGATGAAGAGATGGAGCAGGAAATCATTGCTATCTTTAAAAAATTGGCACATGAACACGGGAAATGTGTCATTGTAGTAACACACTCCAATGAAATTGCTTCCGAGTCTGATCAGGCTTTCCAGTTGAAGAAGGGTGTACTATCTTACTATGAGTGATTTTTTATCAAAGTTTAATAAAGACAAGTATGATGAACTGGTGCATGAGCAAGAAAACACGAAAACAAAAGATGAGAAAGCGATGAACCAGGAAGAAGCAGAACCGCAGCAAAAGCAGGAAGACCAAGCTTCTGCTGCGGAAATGGAGGAAACAGTGCTCGAGCCAGCGCATGATACCCCGCTTCAGTCAGAATCTATCTCTTCTAGAAGCAGCCGTCGACAGGATGCGGAAGAAGAAGTTGAGATTGATCAGGACTACCAGAGAAAAAAAAGACGTCGGATGTGGCTGATTATTTCAGGAGCTTTCTTAGCCTGTATTTTTATTTTCTTCATTTATTATATGCTTGTCCATGTGAAAGTAGAAGATTTTGTGGGTCAACCTGTTGCAGAGGCTCGTGCTTGGGCAAAAGAAAATGATGTAGAGGTTGAATTAGGACAAGAATATAATATGGAACATGATGCAAATCAAATTATTTCACAGGGTGTGTCTGCTGGAGACAAAATACGAAAAGGAAAAACGCTCCAATTAACTAGCAGCTTAGG
This sequence comes from Oceanobacillus sp. NCCP-135, assembly GCF_059698015.1. Classification (NCBI taxonomy): domain Bacteria; kingdom Bacillati; phylum Bacillota; class Bacilli; order Caryophanales; family Bacillaceae; genus Oceanobacillus; species Oceanobacillus sp. NCCP-135. Next base: position 4,345 of record NZ_BAAKSZ010000051.1, read on the forward strand.
GGCTGATCCAGAAGAGAGTATTCCACTAGCTGATTTTTCAGAAATGAGACAAGAGGAAGCAGAGAGCTGGATTGAGGAAAATAAAGCAGAAAACCTGCAGATGGTCACAGAGTATAGTGATGATATTGAAGAAGGCGCATTTATAAAGGTTACCATCAAGGATACTAGTATTGATGAAGCAGAATACAAACGTAAAGATAGTGCTGCCGTCTATTATTCAAAAGGAAAAGAAGTCTTCGAAAAAAATATCACCATACCTGACTTTACAGGAACCGCCAAAGAAGAAGTGGAAAAATGGGTCGAAACAAATGAAATTGAGATGACGTATAAAGAGGCGGACTCTGACAGTATCGAAGCAGGACATATTATTAGTCAAAGCGCAGCCGCAGATGAAAAAATTGCGAAAAGAGATAAAATGGAAGTTGTTGTATCTTTGGGAGAAGCAACCGTCGTTCCGAACTTTGGCGAGCTGACTCCGGAAGAAGCTGCTAGTAATTATCCTGATTTACTCGTGACAGTGAAACAAGCATTTAACGCTGAAGTTTCTTATGGAACACTCATTTCACAATCTGTTAAGGCAGGTACAAAGTTAACGGATAATGATGATAAGCATGTTACCGTTACTTATTCGCAAGGAAAACCATATTTACAAGATTTCCGTGGGCAATTAGAAGGTGACTTGCCAAGGTTATTTTTTGAAGAATATCAATCAAAAGGGGCTAATATTAATTATATTGCTAAATATGTCTATGCTCCAGAAGTAAAAGGGACAGTAGTTGGCATGGGTGTTTTTAATGAATTTGTACCAATGAAATACACAGTGGAAATTAGAATTAGCAATAATACTTCAGCACCACCCAATCCACCGGAATTTTCCGGGGATGAACCTGAGGGGCCTGTAGTAGGGGGAGAACCAGATTTACCTGTGGAAGAAGAGGAAGATATTGAAGTTCATAAAAAATAAACATAGATATAGTCTGTTAACAGAAGTACTACCTTTTTTTATGGGCATCATACTTCTGTTTTTTATTAGCTAAGAAACCTGTTTTTATTTTTAAAAAATGGGGATGAAAATACTGGATTTAATAAGGTGAAATAACCATTAAAAGAGACAGCGGACGCAATTCTGTCTAATGTGAGCAAAACGCAGGCAAACTATTTATAGACTGCATTTAGAACGGAGAGACCGCTAGACTAACACCACTTCGTTGACATCTATATACGTGCTTGCTAACCTTTGGTAAAGGAGGCCTGTTCACATGACTGTTTATGACTTTTTAGCCAAAACAATGCTCGGTGAGGAAAAATCACTGGAGGAGCATAAAGGGAAAGTACTGTTAATTGTAAACACAGCAAGTGAATGTGGGTTTACACCACAGCTTCAGGGACTGCAAAAATTATTTAATACATTTAAGGAACAGGGATTTGAGGTGCTTGGTTTCCCTTGTAATCAATTTAATAATCAAGACCCGGGAACCGATGCTGAAATTTCCCATTTTTGTCAAAGCAACTATGGCGTAACTTTTCAAATGTACAGCAAAGTTGATGTGAAAGGGGAAAATGCGCATCCATTGTTTGTTTATCTGACAAGTGAAGCCAAGGGAATGATCAACAATCAAATTAAGTGGAATTTTACAAAGTTCTTGATTAATCGAGATGGAGAAGTTATAAATCGTTACGCACCGCAAACGAAGCCGGAGAGTATTGTGAAGGATATTGAAGCGGCACTACAAGCAAATTGATTTTTATTACATTTTAGTACAGGATGTTATGATGTTGAGAGAAAACCTGCTCAACTTGAGAGATAATATGAATAGTTGAGAGGAACCCTTAGAAAGTTGAGAGATAAGTATATTTATTTGTTTTATGTCTCAACTTTTTAGGTTTATCTCTCAACTAAAGCCTATTAATTCTCAACTTTTTTAATTCTTGATCAACTCCTACCTTCATTGAAAAATAGGTGCAACTTTCTACACGTAAAAAACGAGCGCATCTACCTGCGCTCGTTTTCAAAAATTAATATGCTTTTGCCCAAATTACTAATTCCTTTGCTTCTTTCCCACAGCATATACATGTATCAGAAACTGTCTCCTGTTCAAATGGAATACAACGTGAGGTTGCTGAGGTTTCTTCTTTAATCTTCTCTTCACAGGCAGTATCGCCACACCACATTGCTTTAATGAATCCTGCTTTTTGTTCAAGCGCTTGTTTGAATTCATCCATATCTTTTGCAACGGAGGTTTTTTTATTGCGATGCTCAAGTGCATTATCAAATAAATTTTGCTGAATTTCATCAAGTAAAGCTGGCAGGCGACTTTCAAGCTCGTTTAATGGAATAAATTCCTTTTCTCCCGTATCACGGCGAACAAGTACAACCTGTTCCTTCTCAATATCTTTAGGTCCCATTTCAATACGTACAGGGATACCCTTCATTTCATATTCATTAAATTTCCAGCCCGGCATTTTATCACTTGCATCGATTTCCACACGCACAAGATCCTTTATCTTGTCACGTAAATCATAGGCTTTATCGAGAACGCCCTCTTTATGCTGTGCAATTGGAACGATCATCGCCTGGGTTGGAGCGATTTTTGGAGGAATTACCAATCCTCGGTTGTCTCCATGTACCATGATCAAAGCACCCATAATACGTGTCGAAAGTCCCCATGAAGTTTGATGTACGAACTGGCTTTCCCCATTTTCATCCAGATAGGTAATATCAAACGCTTCTGCAAATCCTGAGCCAAAATGGTGTGACGTTCCAGACTGCAATGCTTTTCCATCGTGCATCAAAGCCTCAATCGTTAATGTGTATTTGGCACCAGCAAATTTTTCCTTTTCCGTCTTACGCCCACGAAGCACAGGAATTGCCAAATAGTCCTCTACTAAATCTGCATAAACACCAAGCATTCTATCCGTTTCCTGTGCTGCATCTTCATCTGTTGCATGTGCGGTATGACCCTCCTGCCAATGGAATTCAGAAGAACGTAGAAACGGACGGGTCGTTTTCTCCCAGCGCACCACATTTGTCCATTGATTATACAGCTTTGGCAGATCCCTGTATGAGTGAATATTTTTCGAATAGTAATCACAGAAAAGCACCTCGGACGTTGGACGAAAAGCGATACGCTCAGCAAGCTCCTCATCTCCACCATGTGTTATCCAAGCCACTTCCGGCGCAAATCCTTCTACATGATCTTTCTCTTTTTGCAGGAGGCTTTCCGGAATAAATACAGGAAATGCTACATTGGAATGACCTGTTTCCTTAATTTTACCGTCTAATTCGTCTTTAATGTTTTCCCAGATCGCAAATCCGTATGGTTTAATAATCATTGTTCCTCTTACTAATCCATATTCAACTAAATCCGCCTGCTTTACCACATCTGTATACCACTGGGCAAAATCATCTTCCATTGCAGTAATTTTTTTCACAAATTGCTTGTTTTTCTTACCCAAGCTAAACACCTCTTTATCTTTTAATTTTATTTTAAACGCAGCAAAGGCGCAAGTGCCCGTGTAGCGACGTACGGACTGGACTGAGCCGGAGGAGATAAAGGAAACTCGGACGACCAAAGGGAGCCGAGGTTGACTTTCACCACAAGGGTATAAGTGCGACTAAGCCTCTGGTTCCCAATCGGCAAGTCTTCTTTATCGTACGGAGGTGAAGGAAGTTCCGCTAGTCGCTGGGCACTGGAGCCGGACGTGGCTGTTTCGGTTGTTTAATTATCCACAGCTTACAGACTTTATACCTTTCTGAACGCAAAAAATCCCCGCATCCTAAAAGGGACCGAGGTCTGGTGGTACCACCCTTGTTTGCAATTACAAATCAGGGCCAGATTAGAAATGATATCGAATCGAATTCTATCACCTTCTATAGGCTTTGTAATGCCACTTCGTTTAATAACGGTCATAAACCGCGCACACCTTACAGCAAAATGCTTTTCCGGCGGCGAACTCAGGAGGCAGGTTCTAATCAGCTTCTTTGGAAATTTGCAGCAGCCATTTCCTCTCTAGTAAAGTTTAACCAATTATACTAGTCCTCGTCATCGTTTCCTATATAGTCCTTAATATATATTGTTATGCATGCAAAGTCAAATCCAACTAAAACGCTTTTTCATAGATGGAGAATTTATCTGCTCCTTCTCCAATATGTCCTGCGAAGCGATAGCCTGCTTTCTGATAAAAATCGTTAAGCACAGGATTATTTGCAATGCAATCCAGTCGGACAAATCCATCTTCCAGCTGGATATTTTCATCAATCCATTCAAGAATTTTTCTGCCAATCTGCTTATGATGATGATCTTTATGTACTGCCAGGCGATGAATATAAAACGCATGGTCTTCCCTTTCTCCCCACATAGCAATATCCCATTCATTCTGAGCTTTGGAAAGATTGAATACAGCAACGATATCTCCGTCTTGATCTAAAACTTTATAGGTTATTCCAGCCTGGATATCCTCGATTATTTCATTTACTTCCACCTCGTTATGCAAATGTTCCCATTGTGAAATCCCTTTTTCCTGGAGCCAGGTTGCAGCATCACGCAAAATCCGGAAAACAGCAGCGACGTCAGAAGTGACCGCCTTTTTAACCGTATATATATCGAATATATTCTGTTTAAATAAGTTCATCTAAATTCCCCCGTTTATTTGGTAAAATTCCCTGGTTTTACTCTGCGTTGCTGTCTTTATAGTATGGCGATTCTTAATCGGAATTTCTCTTGGACAGTTTGCGCTGGATTCTGAGATGGTTTGTCCATGAGTGACGCTCTCTTGGACTGTTTGCGCTGGATTCTGAGATGGTTTGTCCATGAGTGACGCTCTCTTGGACAGTTTGCGCTGGATTCTGGATAGTTTTGTCCGTGAAAGACGCTCTCTTGGACTGTTTGCGCTGGATTCTGGATAGTTTTGTCCGTGAAAGACGCTCTCTTGGACTGTTTGCGCTGGATTCTGAGATGGTTTGTCCGTGAGAAGCGCTCTCTTGGACAGTTTGCGCTGGATTCTGGATAGTTTTGTCCGTGAAAGACGCTCTCTTGGACTGTTTGCGCTGGATTCTGGATAGTTTTGTCCGTGAAAGACGCTCTCTTGGACTGTTTGCGCTGAATTCTGAGATGGTTTGTCCGTGAGTGACGCTCTCTTGGACAGTTTGCGCTGAATTCTGAGATGGTTTGTCCGTGAAAGACGCTCTCTTGGACTGTTTGCGCTGGATTCTGGATAGTTTTGTCCGTGAAAGACGCTCTCTTGGACTGTTTGCGCTGGATTCTGGATAGTTTTGTCCGTGAAAGACGCTCTCTTGGACTGTTTGCGCTGAATTCTGAGCTGGTTTGTCCGTGAGTGACGCTCTCTTGGACTGTTTGCGCTGGATTCTGAGATGGTTTGTCCGTGAGAAGTCTTCCATCAAACAGTTCAACGCCTACTTCTGTCGTTTTGAGCGTCGCAAACCCTCCCTCCATTAAAACTAACCACTACGAAAAAGCTTGCAAGGAAAAAACATCCTTTTCCCACAAGCTCTCAACATCTAAACTACTGTTGCCCCTAATGTATTCGTAAAATGTCCCAATGCCCATTCATGTCCTGCTGCATTGAAACTTGCAACCGCATCTTTATGAACAACAATCTTAAATCCTTTATTATATGCATCAATTGCTGTATGCAATACACAAATATCAGTGCAAACCCCAATAATGTGAACTTCATTTATTCCGCGCTCTCGGAGTTTAATCTCCAGGTCGGTACCGGCAAATGCACTGTAACGGGTCTTATCATAATAATAGACATTATCATTAGCTTTAATTTCCTCGTATACGTCAGCAAGCTTTCCGTACAAATCACGGCCTGAGGTACCTATAATATTATGTGATGGGAATAGCTTAGATTCAGGATGAAGCCTGTCCCCTTCCTCGTGTGCATCAATCGCAAAAACAACATAATCTCCCGCTTCAACGAATTCTTTTGTTATCGAAACGATTTTTCCCTCGATTGCCTGTCCCGGTTCGCCACATGTAAGATTTCCGTTTTCCGCAACAAAGTCATATGTGTAGTCAACATTAAGTAATGCCCGTTTCCCCATATCAAATCACCTTATTCCTCTTTTCTTTTTTGTGCTAATGGATCAAAGCCATCGCCTGTCATTTTAAATGATTCGTTTCCTTCATTTAATTCTGCTACAAAAACATCCCAATTCGCTGCATTTACGGCAATTAAAAATAACCGATCCAGTACATCCAGATCCTGTATCGCCATGATCTTCTCATGGATTTCATCTGGTAAGTGACCAAATCGCATATGAACTAAACCTAAGAGATCTTCCTTTTCGGCTTTCGTAACTGTATCATGACGATGATCATGCTCATGTTCATGGTCGTAAACCACACACATACCTCCTAGAATATTAATCGCTTTCATACTAGTGTAACAGACTGAGATCAATATTTCCCAAAATTATGTGAGTTTATTCACTTTAATTTTATGTGCTTCTCCAAACATCCTTTCAGCAGCATGATATGTTGGACCAACCTTCTCTGTATATGAAAATCCGTGTTCGATTGCTGTTGTAACAAAACTTTTAGCAAGTCTGACTGCTTCCGTAACCGTTTTTCCTTTTGCCAAATACGCGACAATGCCCGCTGAATAGGTACAACCTGCCCCACTTGTATTCACTGTATCAATTCTCGGTGCTTCATACGCTATGATATCTTCACCATCATACAGCACGTCAACTGCAGGTCCTTGAAGTCTTCCACCTTTAACCAAAACATATTTCGCTCCTAATTGATGAAGGTCGATAGCTGCCTGCTTTAGATCATCAACATTATTTAGCTCTCTCCCGTCTAGTAAGAAGGATGCTTCGGGAATATTTGGTGTAATCATAGTTGCCAGTGGTAGGAGGCTATTTTTTAATGCTTCGATTGCATCATCCTCTAACAGCTTCGAATCCAATTTTCCAACCATAACAGGATCAACAACAATATTCTCAATAGAAGAATGTTTGATTAAATCTGCAGTCGCTTCAATAACGTCTTTCGAAAATAACATCCCTGTTTTCAAGCCATCTGCACCTACTTGTTTCATTGCTGTATCAAACTGGGCTTCAATTGCCTCTATTGTTTGTGGATGAACATTTTTATCTGTTTCAGGATGTCTACCAACAATTGCTGTAACAACACTCATTCCATAGACATCTAATTCCTGAAACGTTTTTAAATCTGCCTGGATTCCAGCGCTTCCACCAGCTGCTGAACCCGCAATTGTGATCACTCGTGATGGATAATTCATTCTAGCAATACCTCTTTTCGAAAAAAGTTTCTATAAGTTTATGTTCAAAAGGAGAATAAAAAGGACCGAGTAGTTCGAGGCGATGTAGCTTTGAGTATAAGGAAAGCTTCCCCGAATTTGCATCGCACACAGGAAAGGTGATCATCCTTTCCAAGGACCGGAACGTATGCCATTACTACGTGAGAAACGGATTTCTCGCATGTTGTGCTGACATCTACGTTGCTCCCAAATGTGTTCGGTGGGACAAAGAACTACTGTCCCGCAGTCCCGGACGTGGATGGTCTGTAGTAGAAGATTCACTATCGCCAACGAGCTTCTCCCATGTTATGGTGACTTCTACGTTCGACACAATGGTTTTTGATGGGGCGAGCTTTAGCGCAGTCCCATGGTCTTCGGTGGGGCGAGCCTTGGCGCAGTCCCATGGTCTTCGGTGGGGCGAGCTTTAGCGCAGTCCCAGGACGTGTCGATGCTTAGTAGAGATCGCTTTCGATATGTCATTTTTACCGGACTTTTTGAACATCTTCTATAATAATATTACGATAAAAAACCAAACAATCATAACAATTTGAATTACTACTTTGGCAAAAGCCCCACCTAAAAAGCCAAATAGTGAGCCAATAGATGCCTCAAGTGCTTCCATGGCTGTTCTTTTTTGTAGCATTTCAATGATAAACACAACCGCAAAGGGAATAATCAATATGCCAAATGGCGGAATGATAAATGACCCTACAATGACTGCCACCGCCGCACCCCGTTCTCCCCATTTGCTCCCACCAAATTTTTTTACAAAATAACTATTGGCGATAATATCTGCAACAATGAGAACTACAGTGAACACACCCATAATTATCCAAAAGATAACGTTCAGCTCGTCCGAATTAATAACAAGATGATACAGCAAAAAGCCTATCCACAATACAAGTACGGATGGAATAATTGGAAAGATTACTCCAGCAAAGCTTAAAATAAATAGTGCAATGATAATAATCCATATAATGATATCCAATCTTCCATCCTCCAGTAACTATTTTTTCCCAAGCATACTTGATAATTTTGTCTCTTCCTTGGTTAATATGCGTTTATAATTTTCTATATGTTTCATAACACTTAATACGGATAATAAAACAACGATTATTGTTGGCTCCAAGCCAAAGTAGAAATAGGTTGTGACCAAAAATGATAAATACATAAAAAGTACACCAACTACGAGGTAGTCTGTAGCAAAGGTAAAAATGAACAGGATACCAATTCCAATCACTGCAATTTTCCAATCGATCGCAAGCAGTACCCCAACTAGAGAGGCTGTTCCTTTTCCACCGCTAAACCTCATCGTAATTGGATAGTTGTGACCGATAATTACAAACAATGCTGCGATATACACGAGTAGATTTTGCGTTTCTCCATGAATTCCATTTTCATTTAATAAAAATAAAACGAATAAGATTGCTAATGTTGCTTTAAAGATATCTATAAGTGCAACTAATATTCCATACTTCCAGCCTAGTAATATTGTTGTATTTGATGCGCCAGAGTTTTTTACTCCGGAACTTTTTATATCGATTTTCTTAAATTTGCTGACCAGTTGTGCACCGTGAATACAGCCAAACAGATAGCCGATTATACTTACAATCAGAAAATACATACGACTCCCCCTTGGTTTTAGTATATCGAAATATAGGGAAATTAGAGTGCCAGATCTTGCTGATTTGTCATACTTTTATATCTTGACAGTAAAAAGTTCCTCGTAACGATAGAAAATAATATTTTACATATCAAACTAAACCTTGTTC
>NZ_BAAKSZ010000052.1:0-12576 GCF_059698015.1 Oceanobacillus sp. NCCP-135
AAAAAAATAAAACCTTTATTTTTTTGCTCGTAAAACTAGAAAAGTGGCACATCGCAAAAAGCTCTATTGATAAAAAGATAGAATTTTATCGAAGTTTGCGTTAGAATTAATAGGATATAAGAGTGTGCTAAGCAAGGATTGCAACAATGCCTTTAGAACATCTTCTATCTCACACTTTAGTCTGTATGAATTGAAAAGGAATGTAAACAAACTATGACCTATTTCGTAAACGTATTTCGAATCCTTTTTTCCTTGGATGACCACTTATTTCGCATCCGCAAAACAGAGAAAATACATAATCTATGGAAAGTAAGTTCATTACTTCTCCTGCTTAGTATCATCATCTATGCTTGGATGGCTTTTCTAGGAATAGGATCGGATATTATTTCAACAACGGCAGTACAGTTAACACCTGTCGAGTACGAGCAAAGTAAATTTTGGTTTATTATTGGTCGGATGGTGTATGCTGTTTTATTTGCTGCATTGATTCTATTTTTGCCAACACTACTATTTTATTTATTAACTGGGGCACCTTTTCGAAAACTGCTCATCATGCAGCAGGTCGTTCTTTTTGTTATGCTGATCGAACGAATTATCTGGATTCCGCTAGTTACGCTAACGGGACTGGATTGGTATGTTTCGCCGTTATCGTTTGGCATAATTGCATCCTATATTACAGGGGCGTCTTGGGTTATTTACTTTTTTGGAGCGATTTCGCTTTTTCAGTTATGGATTATTTGGTTTCAGGTAAAATATTTACGCTCATTTACGGAGATAAAAAAACGATGGATTTGGCTTAATGTTATCGGGCTGCATATTCTATTCTGGTGTGTAACTGCACTGTTAGCTTTTGTTGACACGTATATCGTAAGTGGGTGGTTTGGATGATGCAAAGAAGACTTATTTTGACGGCAATCGTATTATTTATTGGTGTTAATATTCTATTAGTTTTTCTTGATGATGAAAATAAAATTGACAGAAAATCGTATATAAAAAATTGGGCACAGGCATTTGAAGCAGATGTGGCGGATAAACTCGTTAAACCTGGTATTCTGGCATTTATGGAGGAAAACCATATCTATTTTGATAAAACATTAGGCAGCTTTCAGGAATTTTTCGTTGAAGAAGGAAATGCAGTTAATACGGGTGATCCACTATACTCCTATACAGTTACTAATTATTACGAAACAGAAGGAATGCTGATGCAGGAAACAGAACAGATAAATGGTGAAATAACAGCTATTCAATCGGCGATCAGGCAAATGACGGGCTACAGGATTCCATCTTCCAATTCATCAAACTCTACCTCATTGGGTGGGGATCTGTCAGAAGGTAATATAATTATTGAAAATCAAAAAGATCCTGTTGAAGCGGAAATAATGAAAGAACAATATCTGATTGAGAAGGAAAAAGAACTGGATCAGAAAAATGCCCAGTTAGATAGTATTCAATCTCAATTGGATGAGCTTCGGACAACCGGAGATACGATTACGGTAGAGAGTCCATATGATGGGCTAATCAAAACGGTTTCAGTGTCATTAAGTGATCCGATTATTACAATTGAAAATACACAGCTACATGCAGAAGGCGAATTGACAGAACAAGAGCGTACAACGATTGAACAGGGAATGCCTGTTGCTGTTAAGGTTACAGAAAAAGAAGCGCTTGTCGAAGGTGTAATTGATAAAGTGAGCGAATCCCCGAAAGAGATTCAGATAGAAGGGGAAAGTGTTTATCCTTTTCATGTAACATTTAATGAAGCTGCAGAGCTTGACGATCTATTGCCTGGATATCATGCGAACCTAGCCATTACAGTGAAGGAATCCCTTGGTGCCACCGCCCTTTTTGAGGATACTGTGTTTGCAAATTCTGTATGGAAATTGACAAATGAAGGTAAACTAATGGAGCAACCGGTTGAAACAGGGATTTATATGGACAACATGCAGGAAATTACAAAAGGGGTAAACACGGGTGATTGGGTAGCGCAAGAACGAACAGGACAATTCAGACATGGAGCTACTTTTATTACACCGCTTAAGCTAAACAAGAATACATGGAGTAATGTAGTTACTGCAGATGCACCGAATTGGGGGAAAAGTTTTGTCATCGGCCTATTTTCAAGATAAACAAGAAATCGGCACACGGCCGATTTCAGTTTATAAATTAGATACATTCCTTTTTGTATCATGCTTGATCTGACTGTGGTGGTATAAGACATTCGTAATGGCACCGACCATTAAAATCAGGCCTGTCAGGAAAAACCAAATCATTAAAATGATAATCCCGCCAAGGCTGCCATAGGTTGCTGAATAGCTTCCGAAATTGCTGACATAAAATGAAAAGCCTAAGGAAATCAACTGCCACAGAATACTTGCAATAAGTGCTCCCGGAATAATATGTGTAAATGGCAGCTTTTTATTCGGAGCAAATCGATATAACATCATAAGAAGTGCTGTCAGAACAATAATACTGATCACCCAGCGCAATATTTGGAATAAGATACTCATCGCTCCGGAGATTCCTAATAATGATTCTAATAGTCCTAGGATGACATTACCGAAGACAGGTAAAAGAATAGCAACAACTAATGCGATAATCATTCCAAGGGTTAAACCTAGTGAGATTAAGCGAACGGTGACGAATGAGCGTGTCTCCTCGACATCATACGCTTCGTTTGTCGATTTAATGAAGGCATTTATCCCTGCTGAAGCAGACCATAATGCACCAATAATCCCAATGGCTAAAAGGCCACCCTGTGGTGTTTCGACAAGGTTGACAATATTTTCTTCAAAAATGGCAGCTATTTCACTGGGTAGTACGTTATTCATAAATCCAACAGCATCATCAGAGTTTATCTTAAAATAAGGGATAAGTGCAAAACATACAATTAATAGTGGTACAACGGATAGAAGATAATAGTAACTCTGAGCAGCTGCTAATAAAGGAACATTATCTTCTTTGAATTTTTTCATAAATGCTTTTGCGAAGTTTGTAAGTTTTGACATAACAGTTCTCCAATCAATTAGTAGTTATTTTTTGTATACCCTTTATGATGAGGGTTAAATCTACATAAGTTTTATTTGCGAATACGAGTGGTATAATGCTTACAAGGGAGGGTAAATTATGGGAATAATATATTTGGTTTGTTTATTACTGGCAATCGCATTCGTAATTATCGTTATCTATACAGCACTTGTTTTGAAAAGATTATCAGATACAATGAAAACCCTTGGAAAAACCTTAGGTGAAGTAGAAACAAAACTGCAGCATATTACCCCCGAGCTAAGAAAAACAGTTCAGGAAACAGGAAATATGGTGGATGATATGTCTGATAAGATAAAAGCGACAGATAGCCTCTTTGACACAATGGGAAATGTTGGTGTTTCCGTAAACTCCGTCAATCAGATTTATAATCACAATTCTAAAAAGCTTTCTGATGAGGAATTTGATTCAAAAATGAAACCAGTTATTGAAGGGATTAAATGGAGTGAAGCGGCATTTCTCTTGTACTCCAAATGGAAAAAACAACAAACAACAGCAACAAACAAAGCAAGTCTAGACGAAAATACAAATAACTTAGGGAGAGAGGGATAAACATGGATTTGACTGGAATAGGTGTCATTATTATCGGTGTAGCATTGCTTGTATTAGCAATTTTTATTGCCCATACCTTAAACAACCTGGCAGGTGTACTTCGTGGAATCGAAAAAACAGTGGACAGATTGCCAAATCAATTGGATGATGTATTTAAAGAAACCGGTAATCTAATCGGTGAGAGTAATAATACCATTGCGGATGTCAATGATAAATTAAAGCAATTAAGTCCATTGTTCTATATTGTCGGAGATGTCGGAAATGTAACGAGAAGGTTTTCGTCATCTCTTGTTGATGTAACAGATACACTAAAAAAGAAAACAACGGACACGAAAGAAATTACAAAAGAGAATAATCTGGGTGGTTTGTATGGATCCTTTGCACTTGGTTACTATATGATGAAAAAACGCAGACAAATGAAACAAGACAAGGGAGAAGGAGCATCCATGAATGGACAACAAGATTAAACGAAACCTCCCATTAATTACAGGTGCTATAAGCGGCATTACAATGGGCTGGATAATAAGAAAGTCGAATTATCAACGACAGAAGCTGGAAGAAAACAATACGGTCATCGAAAAAATAAAAAATTATGAGAAAAAAGTGTACGAAGATGGGCAGAAACGCGCCAATCAAATTGATCAGATTAAAAAAGAAGTTGAAAAGAAAGTAGCGGAATAATATTTCTCTCGAATTTGTTGCATTCAAGAATAAACACACGAATTTTCTTATTTGAAAAGTGTCGTGTGTTTTTTGTGTCAGATGCTTTCTGAACGGGAATGAAGGTATAGAAAAAACGACGTAACATATCGCTCCGGAAATTTACTCAGTCCTTGAGGGATAAAGACTGGTGCAAATGGCTGAATAAAGGACTTTATGTGTCCGAACTTCAGAAAAACAAGGTCAAACGGTTATATAGAACGATTCTATGTGTCCGAACGTCGCCGTATATTTCTACTGCGAAGTGCAATAAATTTCATCAAAGGATCCTTAAATAAAAGGCTAGAAAAAAAGATGGATAGGAGCTTGAACTCACAAGCCCTTTCTCCACCTTAGTTCACATCGATAACATTACGTTCCTTCGCAAACTTTCTGCTTTTCTGAAAGATAAAGAACCCTAATGTCAGTGCACCGTATAACCCTTCCAGATTTTTGCGATGAGTTAATTCATTTGCTGCTTCTGTTTTTGCTTCCATTTTGGTAACAGCTTCGACCATGGAAGAAGACAAGTGATTGGAAGCCCTCGCAACATCTCCTACAATATAAAATAATGGGCTCAATTCCTTCACCTGTGAATTGATCTGATTTAACGTATCTGTGCCTGCACCAATTGCAGCTTTTGCCTGTGAAGTGATGTCTTCTACCGTTTGTGGTAATTTATCCGTTGTTCTCTGCAGACTAGTAAATACACCAGCCAGTTTATTTAGTGGCTTTATCAGAAGAACAACAAGTGCCAATAGTGCAATACCTATCACTAAAACCCCAATTCCTAACCAATCCATAACAAGTATCCCCTTTCTGATGTATTTATTTCTTTTATAATACCATTACTTTATAATAATTAAATATTTGTATCAATAGTATTGCTTGTAAATATAATACTATGAATTGTCATAAAGCTCCAACTCGTCCCATAAACTAAGAAATGAGAAAATGTAAGGGGCGAGTATAATGAAGCGTGTAAATAAGTTTGCAATGTGGGGGATGGGTGTTCTTTTACTGGCGTTTCTTATTCAATTTCCAATTCAGCAAAGTGAAGAAACATGGGGTTCTTCATGGTCACTACCACTTTCGGGGAAAACGATTGTCATTGATCCAGGACATGGGGGACCTGATGGTGGGGCAGTTGGCAAGGATGAGACAGTGGAGAAAGAAATTTCCTTAGCCGTGGCAAAAAAACTGCAAAATTACTTGCAGCAAAATGGAGCACTCGTTTATTTAACCAGAGAGGAAGATAATGATTTAGCAAATGATGATACAAAAGGACTTTCGAGAAGAAAAGCGGAGGATATTCGTAATCGACTGGCATTTATTCATGATAAAAATCCGAACTTTTTTGTCACCGTTCATTTAAATGCCCTTCCATCAACAAAATGGAGTGGTGCGCAGACATTTTATTACCCTGAATTTGACGAAAGCAAACATTTGGCTAAAATGATCCAATCGGAAATCATTCGCAATATGGAAAATACAACTCGTTCGCCACTAGCAATAAATGGTATTTATTTGCTGAAATATGCTGAGGTTCCAGGAGCCCTTGTGGAAATTGGCTTTTTATCAAACGAACAGGAGCGAGAACTCTTAAAACAGGAGGATTATCAGCAGAAGATGGCTGCAAGCATTTATGAAGGTATTCTCCGATATGCAACAGAGGATGTGGAAAAGCAGGAGGAAAAGTAAATCCCAAATTGCGGCTAAACAGCAAATTAAAGCCCCATGATTCATATCACTTAGATTTTGCGTGATTTGTGTTATACTTGCATGGACACGCTGTAATGGCGTAATTATTTTGCTGGAAAAGGTTGGTGGGATTTATGTTAACAAAAGACGAAATAGTACAACTTCTAAATCCGGTGATGGATCCGTTTTTACATAAAACTTTTGAAGAACTTGATTCTATAAAAAGTATCACAATCAAGGAAGAGAAAAATCATGTCAGTGTAAAAGTAGGCATCGGGAAAACGAACACTGGTGAGCAGATGCAACTACAGCAGGAAATTGTTGGCATCCTGAAGAAAAATGGTGCAACAACAGTTGGCCTTCGCTTTGAACAGCTCCCAGATGAGGTGATCCAAAAATATCAGCCTGCAGTAGAGCAGGAGAAAGAAAAATCATTAATGGGCGGGGGTTCCAATCCACACTTTATCACGGTTGCCAGTGGAAAAGGAGGTGTTGGGAAATCTACAGTTACGGTAAATCTGGCAATTTCCTTAATGCGACTTGGAAAAAAAGTAGGTATTATTGATGCTGATATTTATGGATTTAGTGTGCCTGATATGATGGGTGTAGAAAACCGTCCGGCAGTTCGCGGAGAAAAGATTATTCCAGTCGAGCGATTCGGGGTGAAGGTTATATCCATGGGCTTCTTTGTTGAAGATAATTCACCGATCATTTGGCGTGGGCCGATGCTTGGAAAAATGATCAACAGCTTCTTCTCAGAAGTGGAATGGGGAGATCTAGACTACCTATTGCTTGATCTACCACCAGGAACCGGAGATATCGCAATGGATGTGCATGAGCTACTGCCGACATCAAAAGAGATTATTGTAACAACACCACATCCAACAGCTGCATTTGTAGCGGCTCGTGCTGGACAAATGGCATTAAAAACAAACCATGAGATTTTGGGTGTTATCGAAAATATGGCTTATTATGAAAGTAAAACAACAGGGGAAAAGGAGTATGTTTTCGGTCAAGGTGGAGGTCAAAAGCTGGCAGAAGTACTAAAAACAAAAGTACTTGGCAATTTACCGCTGCAGCAGCCATATGAAGAAGAGGATGTTTTTGCTCCGTCGATTTATCAGGAAGATCATCCAATCGGAAAAGAATTTCATAAAATTGCTGCCAAAGTTATTGCGAAAATGGAAGAATAAAGGGAAGGGCGTCTCATTCAGAGGGCGCCCTTTTTATAATGGGTTTGAGTGTAGGGATAGATGTGTGAATGCTGAAGCAAGTGCCTTCATTCACGGATTCAAGCTGACGAATCCTGAACTCGGATGTGGTAGTCATCAGCGTCTGTGAATCTCATCGCTGAATTTTCACTCGCCCAAACCGTTACCAGTCCATCTGGGTTTTAATTACCAGTGCATGCCGGCCGTTGACCCGTGTACATAAAAGCCGGTGGATGACTATGAACTGCCACTGTTACCACCTTCACCAGCTCCGCCACCACCTTTTTCTCCTCCTTCACCATTGCCCTCGCCCTGTTGTTGTTGTGAATCACCGCCACTTTCTTGTTTTCCTTGTTCTTCAGCAGCTTTTAACAGTATTTCCTGAATTTTAGCTTGAAATAATGGTGTTTCCAGTGTTTGTTGGATGGTTTCTTCTAAATGGGAACGGAATTGCTGCCCTTTTAAAACACTTAATATTTGATCCGTTATTTCAGGGTTTTGCAATAGTTCAAGCATTTGCTTTTGGTAATCAGCGTCATTCATTAACTTTTTCATTAACTTTTTTTGTTCGTCTTCCATAGACTTTGCATAACCTTCAACAAATTTAGGGTCCTTAAATAAAGTGCTCCACATTTGAGATCCTTTTTCAGATACGAGCGTTTCATTTATTGACTGCTTAACAACATCGGATTGGATGACAAGCTCCTGTTTCATTTTCTCATCAGACATAATTTCCTGAAGTGCTTTTTTTCCATCTTCAGTCTGTAATATATCGACCACCATTTTTTTCGTCGTGTCATATTCACCTTCTTTACCAGAGGTTTCTCCCCCATTACATGCACTAATAAAAAAGATGGATAATCCAATAATTATTAAAAAGAATGAACGGGTCATTAGGAAAACCTCCTCGTGTACATTCTTAATATGAGTGACAAATTTAAAAAATATTCACTTCGGTAAGGAAAAAAGAAATGCTTCGTGATAAAATACCAATGGAAGGTTGTCTACTTGTGAAAGTTTATGCAAATTAATTTTGTACATATTTTGTAGGAGGAAATTGGATTGAATAGTCGTAAATTGGTAGGTTTCTTTTTTCAAACGTTATTTATTGGAGGATTTGCAGGTCTGATCACCAGTTTTTTTGTAAAAGCAGAAGATTACAGCAATATTCTAAACCCATTAGATATTATGGAGTTAATCGGGTTGGTTGTGTTTTTTATTGGATTAGGTCTTGTTTTTGCTGTTGTTAGTCAAACTGGATTTTTTGCTTATTTATATATAAATCGATTTGGTTTAGGATTTTTCCGTTCTTACTGGCCGCTCGTGCAGATTTTATTAATTGCCTTTGTCGTATTTGATTTAGTGTATTTTCCATACCAAGCAACCAAAGGAGAAGTATCCGTCTTTTGGTATATCCTGATGTCTGCAGCAATTCTGGGATATGGGTGGATTATTGCAAAAATAAAGGCGAAGGAGACCCAAAAGCATGCTTTTATCCCTGCGCTATTTTTAATGGTGGTAATTACTTCAATTGAATGGGTTCCTGGGTTACGAACAGAGGGAACAGACTATGCATGGCTGATGATCATTACTTTACTAGCGTGTAACACCTATCAGCTGCTTAAACTACATCGTATTAATAACAGTGTTAAGGAACAGGCAACAAGCAATGCCGCAAAAAATAAACCTGCAAAAAAAACAGGTGAAAAATAAAGCCCTGATGGTGATATCTCACTCACCACTCACCAGGGTTTTTTTACTCCACTAACTCGGAATCAGCATGTGCTTGGTTGATTAATTCTGTTATCGTCACATATTGAAATCCTTTACTTGTCAATCCTGGCAGTATTGTCTTCAGAGCATCCGCTGTTTGTTTTGCAGAATCGGAGGCATGAAGCAATATAACATCCCCGTTTGCTGTTTGTTTCATTACTGTATCGGTAATGGCATTAGTTCCTGGGTTTTTCCAATCATTTGGATTCACATTCCAATGGATGACTGTGAAATTCATCTCTTTCGCTAAATCAATAATCTCTTTATTAAAATGACCACTAGGAGTACGCAATAAGTTTACGTCCTCATATCCCAGTTTTTGAAATACCTCATGTGCGTGCTGTAGATCTTTTCTAACTTGGTCAATTTCCTGATCAAGATAGCTTTTATATTGGTAACCTAACATCCCAAGCTCGTGCTTTGCTTCCGATATTTTCTCTACGATGTCTGGATGACGTTCTGCCCATTCGCCACTGACAAAAAAGGTGGCTTGTACTTCGTTTTGTTCCAGTTGTTTTAAAATATCAAATACTTTTTCCTCGCCCCAGCTTATATTGAAGGTTAAAGCAATATTAGGTTCATTGGCATTTCCTTTCGTCAAAGCAACAGATTCTTCTTTGGAAAAAACAAATAATGATCCATTCTGTTCAAACAAAACAAAAACAGCTGTAAACAATGCTAAGAGCACAACAACGAGCCAACGTTTCCATTTATTAAATCGCCAAACATAGAAGTGTTGCATCAGTTTCCCCTCCTTTATAACATGTCCTTCTTTTTACTTATCCTATGAAAAATTATGTAAATTAAGAACAGGTTACCTGATTCGGATAACAAATATAAATGGTTAAAAGATTTTATGCAAAAAAATTACTGCTCAGAGAATCGGGTAAAACCAGCCTCTTCTTACGGATAGGGAATTACCATTTTGGGAAACCGGTATAATATAAGTGCTTTTATTTTGAAGCATTTACATCACGGATGAAAAGTGTTTTTCGTGAAACTAAGACATTCGATATTTGGGTTTCTCGATAAGCAAAATTTCTAATAAAAATAGAGAATGATGGATGAAAACCTAACCTACTTGGGAATAGTAACCGTAATGGAGAAAATTTGGGGACTTTTTTATACAAAAATCGTCAATAACCGACAAAATCTGCAAGTACTAACGAATAATTATTATAGATTCACTTTATAAAAATAATTAATGTGAAAAGATAGTAAGGGTTAGTAGAAGAAGTTGAGGTGAAAGTAATGTTAGGTTTATTAATGAACGATATGGAACAAAAGGAAATTGAATATCTGCTTAAAAGAGAATTAGAGGAATTGCTTATGGACATGGAGGATCATCGAATTGATCATATGGTAAAACGAGCAATGAGAGAAAGATATCAGATTTTATTTCAATTATTCCGTCGGCTAGCGAGTGAAAAGGAATGTATTAAATACATGCCTAAGCGAAGTGAAAATCAATAAACTATAAAGAATCTTCATTAGGGATGCTGGAAATGCCTTTATTCGTTTAGCCCTATAGAATAATAAACAGCATAAAGATAATTTTTGCTTTTTATTGGGTGAAGGCGAGGAGCTTTTAGACTATTGTTATATATTTGTTTCTATTATGCCATAACAGCTGAACTACGATTCGCTTTATTGCAGGTAAACCGTGAGCTTCCTCGGCTTGTAGTTAGCATGAGAACCTCATCCTAATCACTGTTTTGAGCAGACAAGGAGAGCTTCTAAAGCGGTACATCCTTGTGAGAAAATAGATCTGTAGCTTTGATGTAGTCGTTGTGTATTCACGCTACTATGCAAGTTTTTAGCATCTTAAAACAAAAAAACTTTACGGTGGGACGAGTAATCGCAGTCCTAAATCTTTTAGTAGCCAGGCCTTTTAAATAAATGAATAACATTAAGAGCAGAACTAAAGAGATTGCAGATTTACCAACTAATGCATGAAATTTCTTCGCCATGAGGTACAAGGGTTAAGCAAGCAATAAAAAAGTATTTTTTAGCAAATTAAGACTGGACTCCATTTATCAGCTATGAGATAATATAAGCGGCTCTTTCTCAAAGCCAATGATATAGTCAGCTAAGCTCATCTGGAATTAGAAATCAATCCTAGTTTCTTTGCGGCTAAAAGAGGCGTTTCCGTTACTAAACTGAAACCATTTCCTCGTATCTATCACCCTTTTTGAGAAAGAGCCATATAAGCGAGTTACTCTAAAGGGAGGGCTATACGATGCCGATGAACGCTGATAATGATACCAGACGAATATCCGGTCGTATATTTACGGAAGGTGAACTTGATGATGTGAGAGAAACAGTTGAGCTGTTTCCAGAGCTTAGTTTTACAGAATTGGCTTTAACAATTTGTGAAGGGCTGGAATGGTTCACGGCAAATGGAGAATATAAGATTGCTTCATGTCGAACTCTATTAAAGAAGTTAGAAGCTGAAGGACAGATTGTTCTGCCAAAGATACAATCTCCCGTGGAACGCCGTACAGAAGAGGTACATCCGGGATCTCAAACAGAACCTGATGAGGAGTTATATGGAGGTGTATTTGACGTCACTCCAATTCGACTGATCAGTGCGGCCACAAAGGAAAGCAGGCAACTGTGGAATGAGTATATGGAGCGCTATCACCCATTGGGCTATAAACGACCATTCGGTGCCTACCAGCGATATTTTATCGTTGGGACAACTCAAGCAGGTACCCGCTATCTGGGTGAGATGTTGTTTTCTGCCTCTGCGTGGGCACTGGCTGATCGCGATAAGTGGATCGGATGGAAGGAGGCTGACCGAAGTCAACGACTTAATTTAATCGTTAATAATACACGATTTCTTATCTTCCCATGGGTTAAAGTGAAAAATTTGGCGAGCCATGTGTTGGCCATAGCAGCCAAACAAATTCCTTCAGATTGGCAGGATCGTTATGGTTACGCTCCAGTTCTTCTTGAAACCTTTGTAGATACAGAACGGTATAAAGGTACATGTTACCGGGCAGCCAATTGGATTGAAATTGGTCAAACTGCTGGACGAGGAAGAATGGATCGGTATTCCCAGTATCTGTCGAGTCCAAAACGCATTTATATGTACCCACTGCGCAAAGACTTCAAAGCTATTCTATGTGCGCAAAAGGCGGTGCCTATCAAAGAGCAACAATAACACAGTCATCGTCCCTGACTATGCGGCACGAAAAAGAAAATAACGTGAACTGCGTGAACAGAAAAAAGGAATTAGACTATCGATCAACTAAGACATTAGCAACCGCAAGTGCTCCGCCAAAATCACGGATGAAGAAGGAATGTGAGAGGTAACCTTGCTTTTTAGCGATTTTTTCTTAAAAATTCATTTTCGTTGGATGTTGGATAAGGGAACTTTTAAAAAGCAATAAGAGCACTCCGCAAGATAGTTGATGTTTTTATGCGACAGTTTTTTTATAATTTCTATTGATCTTTTAATGAAGTTATGCTATATTAATTTTTGTTGTCATTTGACGAAACAAGTTTTCACTTGAAAGAAAAAATCTTCAGAGCTAATTGCGATGTCTCAAAGTGCAAGTGTACCAAGGTGTTAAGGACAAGGCTAATTTTATTT
>NZ_BAAKSZ010000053.1:0-3101 GCF_059698015.1 Oceanobacillus sp. NCCP-135
ACCGAACAAGGTATTGGCTCAGGCTGGCTTAGTCTCTATGGTTGACTTACTCACATATCGTTCCTAACTCACGAGTGAAATAAGAAATAACAACTCACTCCTGGAGATGGGGAACTGACGAAGAGAAAGCCGTATGCGGGAAATCTGCACGTACGGTTTGATGAGAGGTCGGAGGGCGAAATCCCTCCTCCTACTCTACTACGTTTGGGAAATATAGAATTATAGCTGGGGCGTCTGTCAACATAGATTAAGTAGTCAAGTAAAGCAGTACTTACTCATTCACTAACGTACGAGAGAATACGAGATTTTTTATAAAATAATATTGAATTTTACTACTTCATTAGGAAGAGGATTGATTATAGAAGTCAGTTATTTCACCGATTTCTACTAATACATTATCTTATCTCTTGTCGTTAGCAAGCTGCGGCGGTGTTTTTCTAAAGCGAAAAATATAAAACTCACAGGGGTATAAATCAATAATGGAACCGAATTACTCGCTGACTTCTATCAATCCTACATTTGAATTACACCTGCTAGAATGACACATTTGCGTTTTCTTAACGTTTCCTAATGATAAAAACCCAATTAAATATTACTTTCTTGCAAAAATTGTCGAAAGATATTTCTGATTATTTTAATATTCTATGTTATTATAAGAATTAACCAAATAAATGTTAATTCTTGCCGAAATATGAAAGTATTAAAGTATGAGTGTACTGAATTATTTTTATGAGAGGAGTCTTGCATAAGTCATGCACTTACCCACCATCTTTTTGTCTAATACAGAGGTATTATCACTGGAACAATTAATGGCATTATTATCTCAAAAACATGATCATCAAATAGTTGTTGAGCTGATGAGGAAATATTGTTTAACGTCTACTTCAAATGATATACAGAAAAAGGGAATGGAATTTTTATATATCAATGGATTTTATGAGGATTTAGATCAACTAATCCAAAAAAATAAGGAATCCGCATATTTTTCGAATAAGCAATGGGCAGAGGTTTATGATTTAATGATGGATCGGAGACAAAAGAAATGCTTGCCATACGAAATAATACAAAAGGTTAAGCAAATAAAAACCACGGAACCAGAGTTAATCTGTTTGATCGAATTTGCAAAAGTAACTGCGTATTATGATTTAAATCAATATAATAAATTAGGGAATTTTTTAGAAATACAACAACAATTATTTGAAGCAATCGAGGATAGATTGTTAGTATCGTACTTTAACATCCGGTTGCATCAAACCTTATATTTTTATTACATGTCCAGAAATGAATTAATAATTGCTAGAAAATATGCTTATCGTGTTTTAAATGAAACTGGGAATATACGAACAAAAATCGGGATTCATATCAATTTGGGCTTATCCTATACATTTGATACCTATTTTCAAGGAATGTACCATCTCAATGAAGCATTGAAACTGGCAAAATCAGAAAATATATCATCTGCTATTCACGCAATTGAACAGCATAATATCCCATTTTTATCCGCCCATTTTAATAAAGTAGATCATATTTATTCAACAGATAAAAGTGAACAAGCACATATTGAAATCGCCAAAGGCAATTACTCCAAGGCAATCGAAATTCTTAATGAAATTCCACTGGATAGTCCGTTTAAGCTCTATTATATGGGTAAAGCAAAGCAGGACAAGCACCTTCTTCTTAAATCTTACAATTACTTCATCGAGAAAAGAAGCGACTACTTTTTCAGCAGGTTACCACTTAAAGAAGTAAAAAAGTTAACTATATAAGCTTAAGGGGGAAAATCCTAATTATTTTATTTTATTGAATATGGATCAGCTTTTCTTGTAAAGAATAAAAATTTGTAAAGGAGCAAATAAAATGAAAAAAACAAGAATTTTTCTATTTATTTCTGTTACAATGATTATCTTTTCTTTACTACCGGAATCAGTTGGAGATTTAATAATTTTTAGTGATCCAGAGCTAGGTGAAATGGATTAAGTTGACTAATTAAATGTAGATGGATTAACGGTTCTCCATGTAGCGTACGACGATAGAGAGAATGAAACTGGGATAATGTCAAATGGAAACAATGTGTTTCACCTTTACAAGAAAAGTTGAACCTGTTTATAAATTGTAAAAGCATGCTAAAGCCTTATTTTTGCTATAGTTAAACGTACACTTACCCACTGAATAACTGCAACGATTCGCTGCAGTTATTTTTTTTTTGAAAAATACTCCATGTCCACCTACCTAAAGATGTAATTTTAATCATAAACATGCAGGTCTGGTAATAAAATGTTATAAACCAAGCAATCAGAAATGTCTGAGGTGAGAGCTTGTGTGGCTAGAAAAATAGAAGTATAAATTATATGCATCTTTATTGGAATTAATTACAGAAAATTTTGTAAATAATATACTCTAGGTTAGAAGCGGCTCTTGAGCATATGGGAAAGTATACATAATCACGATCATTGTTCACCGGGATTTTTAGGAAGGCCACAGCAAAATTAACACCTTGTCTCAAAACCACACCTCGGAAATATCCAACTTAGGGAGGCGAATGGTGTGCACGATTACATCAAAGAGAGAACTGTCAGGATAGGAAAATATGTCGTGGAGACGAGAAAGACTGTCCGTATGATAGCTAAAGAATTTGGTGTTTCCAAAAGCACAGTCCACAAAGATTTAACAGAACGCTTACCAGAAATAAATCCTGAGTTAGCAAATCAAGTTAAGGAAATACTGGAATACCACAAAGCAATCCGCCATCTCCGTGGTGGCGAAGCAACAAGACAAAAATATAAACTAGATTCAAAAAAGGAAGGTGAAGTAAAGCCAGTAGGATGATAGTCAATCAATAGTTTATAAGAGCGGAAACCCAGTCTGTATGGCTGGGTTTTTTTAGGTGGCGGTAAAGCTGTGCGTTGCTGGATGGAGGGAGCGCTTCGGTTTCTGCTAGAACGGAAATATCGTTTGGGAGCATAGCGGATATCGCCCGGA
Source organism: Oceanobacillus sp. NCCP-135 (assembly GCF_059698015.1). NCBI lineage: Bacteria > Bacillati > Bacillota > Bacilli > Caryophanales > Bacillaceae > Oceanobacillus > Oceanobacillus sp. NCCP-135. Next base: position 2,980 of record NZ_BAAKSZ010000053.1, read on the forward strand.
GCAGCGGGAATATCGTCGGGAGCGTGTGGATATCGCCCGGAGAATGGGAATATCGCCGGGAGCCGAGCGGATATCGCCCGGAGAATGGAAATATCGTCGGGAGCGTGCGGATATCGCCCGGA
>NZ_BAAKSZ010000053.1:3235-12359 GCF_059698015.1 Oceanobacillus sp. NCCP-135
GGAGAATGGAAATATCGTCGGGAGCCGAGCGGATATCGCCTGGAGAATGGGAATATCGTCGGGAGCCGAGCGGATATCGCCTGGAGAATGGAAATATCGTCGGGAGCCGAGCGGATATCGCCTGGAGAATGGGAGTATCGCCGGGAGCGTGTGGATATCGGCAGGAGAATGGAAATATCGTCCAGAAGGAAAATACATAAGTAGGAAAATGGTAAAAAAAGCAGGTCAAAAATATTAGACCTGCTGCATGAGTGATTAAAACTGCAATTGAAATTAACTATAATTGCAAGATTGTTTGTTTTTTCTTATTTGGAACGAATGAATCTTGTGGAAATAATTCCAGCCTTGGTGCGTGGTATTTTCTTGCTTTATTCTTTCCAGTTTGCGTGAGATTCATGGAATTTAGTATGCTGTATGCTGTTTTCGCAGAATCAATTTGAAGTAAATTTCTACATTCGCTATTGGTGATCGTTGGCTTATAAAGAAGAAAATAGTCCAGTATTAATCTCACGTGTGCTGTTGGATCAGTATTAAAACATTTATCGCATTGCCATGTTTTATATGTTCGTTTCATAGGATAACTTCCGCAGTTTTCACATTGTATCCCTTTTATCAAATGATTTTCGTTAATATTATAGTATTTTAGCAAATTTGGTTTTAGTGGTGTGTTGTAATTCAAAAAGGCATCGTTTATGCTGTGTAATGTATTTTTAGTTAAGACATTCTTGGTGTATTTAATTGTCATTTCTTTTATTTTGGGAATCAGGTTGTCTGCATAAATCATTTTATTATAAAATGTAGGATCGTTTTGATTGTTTTTAATAATGGTCGATGGGTCACTGACAATTACGAGGGATTCGATGGGAACACCATATACAGATAAAACTTGTTGCAGCCAGGAATTTAATTGCATTTCCTGTGAATTAGCTTGCAATATTGGACTTTGATATCCCTTTTCAACATTTTTATAAGTTTGTGTTAAATGACCAGAATCTGAGTTGTAATTTAGTTCACCTTTCATGTTTTTTGCCTCTATTATGAGAATAAACTTGCTGGAAAGAAGTAAAGTGTCCATTTGGAAAAAGTTGTGGTTAACTTTTAAACGAAGACTTTGATACTCGAAGAAATTTTTTAGCGGGTACGTACTTAATTTATAATCGACGGTTTGTTCTCCGCGATGCCCGGCTAAGTAATTCCAGTAATCTTGATTAATAACATTGTTAAGCCTGTGTTTATCCTTTAACATCCTGAACAGGGCTTCATAACATAAAATAATATACGGCTTTGTTCTAAATAATTTAATCAATTTTTATCACTCCTAAATTTGTATTAATGATATTATTCTACAAATATTGAAGATATCCTTTTTATTTAGGAGTTTTTTTTTAAAAATTAATAGTCAATTTTAACCAGACGGGGAATGAATATCGCTCGGAGACTGGAAATATCGCCCGGAGAGCAGGGATATCGCCGGGAGAACAAGAATATCGCTCGGAGACTGGAAATATCGCCCGGAGAGCAGGGATATCGCCGGGAGAACAAGAATATCGCTCGGAGACTGGAAATATCGCCCGGAGAGCAGGGATATCGCCGGGAGAACGAGAATATCGCTCGGAGACTGGAAATATCGCCCGGAGACTGGAAATATCGCCCGGAGAGCAGGGATATCGCCGGGAGAACAAGAATATCGCTCGGAGACTGGAAATATCGCCCGGAGAGCAGGGATATCGCCCGGAGAACGAGAATATCGCCCGGAGACTGGAAATATCGCCCGGAGAGCAGGGATATCGCCGGGAGAACGAGAATATCGCCCGGAGAGCAGGGATATCGCCGGGAGAACGAGAATATCGCCCGGAGACTGGAAATATCGCCCGGAGAGCAGGGATATCGCCGGGAGAACGAGAATATCGCTCGGAGACTGGAAATATCGCCCGGAGAGCAGGGATATCGCCGGGAAAACGAGAATATCGCTCGGAGACTGGAAATATCGCCCGGAGAGCAGGTATATCGCCGGGAGAACGAGAATATCGCCCGGAGACTGGAAATATCGTCCTTCCGCCCTGCAAGCAAATTTTCATACAGTTTTTGTCGAAATGTACAGTTAAAAGTAGATTTTTGTGGTAAAATATAATATTAGTAGCATTGTGTTCGTTTACAGATACAGATGCGAGTTAGTTTTCATAATAGGAGGATAACGATTCATGTTTTCTAGGGATATTGGAATTGACCTTGGAACTGCCAATGTTTTAATTCATGTTAAAGGAAAAGGAATAGTTTTAAATGAACCTGCCGTTGTTGCAATGGATCGCAATACAGGGAAGGTACTTGAAGTTGGTGAAGCTGCAAGACGTATGGTTGGTAGAACACCAGGAAACATTGAGGCTACTCGTCCATTAAAGGATGGAGTAATTGCTGATTTCGATGTGACAGAAGCGATGTTAAAGCACTTTATAGATAAAATAAATGTACGTGGTTTTCTGTCAAAGCCGAGAATGCTTATCTGCTGCCCGACAAATATTACGAAGGTGGAGCAAAAGGCGATTAAGGAAGCGGCTGAGAAATCTGGCGGGAAGAAGGTTTACCTTGAAGAAGAACCAAAAGTAGCGGCAATTGGTGCTGGTATGGAAATTTTTCAGCCAAGTGGAAATATGGTTGTAGATATCGGTGGAGGTACAACTGATGTTGCCGTACTTTCCATGGGTGATATTGTTACATCAGAATCAATTAAAATGGCTGGAGATAAATTTGATGTGGAAATTCTGCAATTTATTAAGAAAAAGTACAAGCTGCTTATTGGAGAGCGTACGGCAGAAGATATTAAAATTAATATAGCAACCGTATTTAAAGATTCCCGTAAAGAGGAAATGGAAATTCGTGGACGTGATATGGTAAGTGGATTGCCACGTACGATCACTGTTTACTCTGCTGAGATTGAAGAAGCATTGCGCGAATCTGTTTATTTGATCGTCCAGGCTGCAAAATCAGTACTTGAACGTACACCACCGGAATTATCAGCTGATATTATTGATCGAGGTGTTATTTTAACAGGTGGTGGAGCATTGATTCATGGAATAGACCTATTGTTGGCTGAAGAATTAAAGGTTCCTATTTTTACCGCAGAAGAGCCAATGAATTGTGTGGCCAAAGGAACTGGAATTATGCTTGAAAATATTGATAAAATTGAACGCAGAAAAGTTGTTTAAACCTTAAAGTTAAAAGCAATTTAGAAATATGTGAGTCGCACCCAGCAGGGGACGTAGGTCGCCCCTCGAGGACGTGGAGCGCTCCCATAAGATGGTAGTCGCACCCAGCGCAACGTGGTTTGCCCCCACAATACGTGGGCCGCACCCAGCAGGACGCAGACCGCCCCCACAATATGTGAGTCGCACCCACCAGGACATAGGTCGCCCCCCGCAGGAGGTGGAGCGCTTCCATAGGACGGTGGTCGCACCCAGCAGGATGCGGAGTGCAATCCACAATACGTGGGCCCGCATCCCGCAAAACGTGTAGTGCTCCCATAATACGTGGGATGTGCTCCACGCCGGGATGCCGAGTGCACTCCACAGGACAAAAAGTGCATACTTAATACATTTTCCATAATATTTTTTTAAAAAACCCAATATGTTATACCCTGGAAAAATATTCCTAATCATAATTTTTTTCAGGAGGATAAGGAGGGGACGTCTTGTTAAGAGGATTTTATACTGCAGCAAGTGGGATGATTGCACAACAGCGGCAGCAGGAGGCTTTATCTAACAATATTGCCAATGCAAATACACCAGGCTATAAATCAGATCAGACAGCGTTACGTGCATTTCCTGAAATGTTGCTAGAGCAAATGGGGTCTGAAAATATCCCGACAACACGTGGTTTGAAATTGCCGATTCAAATTCCAATTGGAACATTGAATACAGGTGTATATGTACACGAAACAGTCCCGAATTATGTGCAGGGTGATATTCGTGAAACTGGTATGACAACAGACCTAGCACTTATAAATGGAGCACTACCTGATGAGGCAGGCGGTTTATTTTTTACAGTCCAAAATGAAGCTGGACAAGAGCGTTATACGAGAAATGGGAATTTTACCGTTGATGGTGAGGGATTTCTTGTTACGAATCAAGGATATTATGTTCTGGACCAAGCGGGTAACCCAATTCAAACAAATGGGATGGAATATACAGTTACGGAGGATGGCCTGTTTCAAACAGAAGGCGAAAACATTCCGCTTGGCATTGCTTATACAGACAATGTGAATGCTCTCGTGAAAGAAGGAAATGGTCTGTTCAGTGGGGAAACTGGTGAATTACCTATAGGGACTACTTACCAGGTACAGCAAGGATTTCTGGAGCGTTCGAATGTAGATGCATTGCAATCCATGACGCAAATGATGGAAGCCTATCGAATGTTTGAAACAAATCAACGTGTCTTAAAGGCATATGACGAAAGTATGGGGAAGGCTGTTAGCGAAATTGGGCGTCTAGGTTAGGAGGGATCTCATGTCAAGAATGATGATACAAGCAGCTGTCACCATGAATCAGCTGCAAAATAAGCTGGACTTAATTGGGCATAACATGGCAAACAGTGAAACAACTGGCTATAAAAATCGCCAGGCTGATTTTTCTTCCTTATTGTTTCAGCAAATCAATAATCTAAATGATCCTGCAAATGCAGTAGGGCGGCTTACTCCAGATGGTGTCAGAATAGGCTCAGGTGCAAGCCTGGGATCAGTGAATATCGATTTATCACGTGGAAGCATTTCGACAACAGATCGTGCATTGGACACGGCGCTTAAGGTAGACAATCATTTATATCAAATCCAGGTAACTGAAAATGGCATACAGGAAACTCGTTTCACACGTGACGGTGCATTTTACTTAAATCCTGTTAATAATAATCAGGCATTAATGCTAACAGATAGCAATGGAAATCCAGTTCTTGGAGAAAATGGACCTATTGTGATTGCAGCAGGGTTTGACACGATTGATATTCATGATAATGGACAGGTTGTTGTTCAGCGTGATAACCAAACAGAATTTGCAGGGAGGATTGCTGTAGTGGAAGCTGTCCGTCCCCGACTGCTTGAAGCAACGGGACAGAATTCCTTCCGATTGCCAGATCTAGCAGAGCTTGGATTTAACATGGAAGAAATTATTCAGGCAACTGCACCGAATACGAATGTATTACAAAGCAAGGCCCTCGAAACTTCCAATGTAGATATATCAAAGCAAATGACGGATATGATCCTGACCCAAAGATCGTATCAATTTAATGCAAGAACTATTTCGATGGGTGATCAAATGATGGGCTTAGTTAATCAATTAAGATAACCTACTAGAAAGTCATCCATTCTTTATGGTAAAATTTAACCAGATTATTTTCATGTATTTTGTCAGTTCATAAGGAGAAAGTAAACCATGCCAACAAATCAATCTGAATCTGAAAAAACTGTTGATGAAAAGGAAACAAGGAAGGCACGTAAACAGGCTAAGCAGGAAAGGAAGCAGCAGCCTGCCGAAAAGAAGCAATCATCAGCAGAAAAACAAACATCAGCAAAGAAGCAATCATCATTAGAAAAGCAATCATCAGCAGAAAAACAAACAAGAAAACAGCAAAAGCTAAAGCAGAAAGAAGAAAAGAGAAAAAATAAAAAGCCAAGACGTCGTATTTTTCCGATCTGGCTGCGTATCATTATAATTCTGCTTCTTTGTGCAGGTGCTCTTATTGTTGGATTAATGATTGGATATGGTGTAGTAGGTGACGGAACTCCAAGTGATGCATTAAAAAAGGAAACATGGCAGCATATCATTGATATTGTAACGAAAACGGAATAAAATAAAAAAAGCATCTCATCAAATATACAGATGAAATGCTTTTTTTGATTGTTGAGGAATGATTAAATTGATGGGCTTTGAATAACGATTAAATGATGGTTCTGACGCATAAAATGAAGGATAGCTCATGTGTCTGTAATTACGTTTAAACGATAATAAGCCTTGTACAATGATGCAGAAGCTACCTATCGTAACATGTGCAAGAGCTGTATAATGACATTGTTCCCCAGCCTGAAAGTGGAGATGTTAGCTAAAAATCCAGAATATCAAGCTAAACAGTTAGAATATCAGGCTAGAAAGTTAGAACATCAGCCTTAGCACAGAAAGTGGAATCATAACATCAATTTTTAAGGGACACGTCTTCCTGTAACTAACCGAATAATTAAAATAACCAATGCAATTACAAGTAATATGTGAACAAGCCCGCCAGCAACTTCAAAAGCAAAACCAAGTGCCCATAAAATGAATAAAATAATAAGAATGGTCCAAAGCATAGCAAGTCCTCCTCACAAGTTCTAATTCGGAAGCATCTCATCTCAGAAAAGTAGCTGTTACTCGTTAATATACCTCTTTTTGCTAAAAATAAACATTTCTTTGCTATAATGAAAAAGATATTTATACTATACATAAACAGTTGAATTTGAAAAGGAGCGTTTCTATGGATATTGAAAAAATTAAAGAAATTATTCCACATCGTTCTCCGTTTTTATTTGTGGACAAAGTGACAGAAATGGAAGAAGGAAAACGAGTTACCGGGATAAAAAATGTAACGATTAATGAACCTTTTTTTCAGGGGCATTTCCCGGAATATGCGGTGATGCCTGGGGTGTTAATTATTGAAGCATTGGCCCAGGTTGGAGCAATAGCTGTATTGGGATTAGAAGCAAATAAAGGGAAACTGGGTTTTTTGGCTGGTGTTGATAAATGCCGCTTCAAACGTCAGGTGAAGCCAGGTGACGTGCTCAAACTGGAAGTGGAGATCACGAGAGTAAAAGGCCCAATCGGTAAAGGAAAAGGGATTGCCACGGTAGATGGGGAAGTAGCTTGTGAAGCAGAAATCATGTTTGCAATACAATAGGAAGCACAAAGGATCCTCTTTAAATGAAGAGGATTCTTTGTTTTTACACGGTAGCAAAGGATAATATTTTAGCAGGTGAGGAAATAGGAAAAAAGTTTATCCGAAATTCAAAAAATTACATCCTACATTAAAGAATGCAGGTTACCTATTTAGTAAAAAGCAAGCAAATCCAAGTTATTGAGAAAAGCGCTAAAGCGTCATTTTTCGGAGGTCACAGACAAGAAGTCAGATTTGAAGAAATCAGCGAAAAAGCCGATTTCGTTTATAGTTTCTTACTTGTTTCAAAAAATCTCCAAAAAATAAGTATCACTTTCTTGAATATGGTTAACCTAATGGCGATAGCGAACATCAAAAGGAGGGAAAAATTCATGAAACGAAAACGATTATTAAAATTTGGTGCGCCGATTATAGCGTTATCATTGATTGCGGCATGTGGAACTAATGATGATCAGGATCCGGTTGAGGATGAGGCTCCATTAAATCAAGAGGATGATAACAACAATCAAAACCCAGCCGAAGATGGCGATATGAATGGGGATGATGGTGGCATGAATGGCAATGATAATGGCACCAATGGTGATACCAATGATGGCATGAATGAAAGTGACGATAACGGCAATAATGGTGACAACAATATGCCTGATGACAATTTAAAAGATGATGAAGATAATCAATAACAAATTTACATGCAGTAGTAGTTCGTAATTTAAAAAGCAGAACAGCCCCCTCTATAAAAGAAGGATCGTTCTGCTTTTGTTTGTTTTCAGACTTTAATATCGATTCGGTTTCCTGCTGTTGGGTGTGGGGCAGATTGTATAGGCTCCTCAAGCATTTTAATTAATTGACTACCTTGCTGCTCCATTGTTTTCATTGCATTGTTCATAACAGCAATTCCTGCATTGGAACGAACCTGCTGATTCGCCATGATAACTGATAATGCTGCAATATCCATGAAATCCCTCCATCGCCTCTACGTCTATAAATAATTATAACATAGATAGTGATGAGATTAGGGGAATTTCGACTTATTCACTTTTTTGCCGCTTGCGTTTCGGTTGTGCCTTTTATGCTACTGGACTTTGTTGTTCCTTTTTGGCCCTTACGCATAAAACGACGTAGTGCTAATATGATTGTAATTATGTTTGAACGGGTACTAATTCTTGGAAAATGATGCAGTGGGTATATATCGTAAAATGCGCAGTAACCTTCTTTTTTACGGTAGAATGCATCCATCATCCGTCATGGAAACATCCTGAATCTTGCGCAATAACCTTCTTTTTTTACGGTAGAATGCATCGCCGTATTTTTGGGGGTCTATTTTTTTCTTGGTATCAGTAGATTTTTTTGTGGTTGAATTAAATTTGCTGATCTTTTTTTTTGCAACTGACTTCTTGCTTGTTTTACTGAACGGCTTGGCGAACTCTAGCCCGCCGGAAGGATTTACCTCTAATAAATGTTACAATAAGGTGATTGTTTCATCCTGTAAATAAAATAATTATGTTAAAAGATTACATTAATTCTGAAAATAATAGTAAAATAGTCTTAAAAGTTACATGGGGGTAATTTTAGATGAGGGATAAAAGTAGGGTAGTTTATATTATTACACAAAGAACAAAAGCAATTATAGCTGAGGTAACAGGAATTTATCGCACAAGGATTCTTGAAGGGGACAAGGAACTCTATTCGAGACATAAACCAGAGCAAATCCTTGATAATAGCTGTTTGGTATATGGTGCATCACTAGAAGGTAGAAAAAAACCAGTAAAGGAGATCCTGAATTCAGCAAGTAAATTGCCGGTTCCGATAAATGTAGACAAAGGGATTTACATGCTGCCGACAGCTTCGACGAAAAATAAGGATTGTATCTGGATTTCCTATCAACATATCGATACATATGAACAACGGGATGATCAAACATACATAGCTTTTCGTGATGGAACAGGAATATATATCAACATATCTTTAAGTGCGTTTGATTTGCAATATAAACGAACAAGCCAGGTAATTGTTCATAGTAATAGAGGAACCTTATTTGGAAAACATTGGAATCGGTGGTGGTAAAAAAACTCTGGTCATTTAACAGTGATCAGAGTGACTATTTTGCTTTAAAACTTCACAGGAAATTTCTTGTATAACAAAGGTGATTGTATATAGTAATCTAAAACTGGACCACGATAGTCATTGAAAAGTCCCCCACCTAGTCTATAATAAC
>NZ_BAAKSZ010000054.1:0-11836 GCF_059698015.1 Oceanobacillus sp. NCCP-135
GGCTGTAAATCACATGCCACGTCAATGCTGCTGACCTTTCATCCGTCATAGTTCGTGACTGCCAACATCATATCAAAGGTCTCCTAATATAGATTTATTGAATCAACTAATTGTGAATTTAAATGGGTTGATTGAGAAAGAAAATGTTAGTTTTCAATCCAATAAAGAGATTTTATATGAAATATATGAGGAACTATATAATCCAAAGTCAGGTCTAAGTGGTATAGACACTGGTTTTACAGACTTTAATAAAATGACGGATGGTTTTCAAAAAGGGAATTTAATCGTATTAGCTGCTCGCCCGTCCGTAGGGAAAACTGCATTAGCACTAAATTTTGCAATGAATGCTTGTAAAAATGATACGAAAGTTATTTTCTTTGCCTTTGAAATGTCAGCAAATGAATTAAACTATAGGTTAATGAGTTCAGTAGCAAATGTTGATTCAATGTTTTTACGGAAAGGTAAGGAATATTTAACTGATGAGGAATTAGATAATGCGGTTACAGCAATGGGTATTATAGATGATTGGGATTTTAGGATAAGTGATAACAACAGCAGACAAACAGTTTACGATATTTGTCAAAACGTGAGAAGTCAGGTTAGACAAGATCCGAATCAAGATTTTTTAGTAATTATAGATTATTTACAGCTAATTAAAACAGACAAAACAGTAAATAGACACGATCTTCAAATAGGAGAAATAACTCGTGAATTAAAATTGTTAGCAAAGGAACTTAATATTCCTGTTATCCTATTAAGTCAACTAAACCGTGGTGTAGAGAATCGTGCTGATAAAAGACCTCAAATGAGCGATTTAAGGGATTCGGGAAATATTGAGCAGGATGCAGATGTAATAATATTACTTCATCGTGATGACTATTATGATAAAGATAGTGAAAACAAAAATATTATTGAAGTAAATATTGCAAAGCAACGTAATGGACCTGTGGGTAATGTGGAATTAGTATTCCTAAAGGAGACAGGTAAATTTTTAGATTTAGCTAAAATGTAGTTAAGCTAGATTTAAAAATAATTATTAAAAACTTTTCAATTATCCCTTCGAATATAAAAAAATGAAGATACAATGTTTTACACAGGTGAAAGAAATACTTTCTTTCACAAGTATCAATAATATTATACTAAGGAGAGAAATAAAAATATGAAATGTGTTGCTTATGTTCGAACTGCTAGTAAAAATAATGAGGTTGCTTTAACTAAACAAATGGAAATGATAAAGGAATTTATTTCCGGAAAAAACTATAAGCTAGATTCTGTTTATACTGATGTTGGGTCTGGGACTAAGGTGAATGAAAATCTTCATAGAATGATTGAAGACGCTCAAAAAGGAAAAATTGACGTTATTGTTGCTGCTGATACGACACGGATCCTTAGAACTAATGAGATTGCTAATGTATTAGGAAAGTTACGTGAATCCAAAGTTCATATTATTACAGTAGATAATAAAATTAATACGTTTATAAATGATGATATTACTGCTTTAAATGTTTATGCTTATTTAAATGAATGTGAAGCCAAAGCAATGAGCCAAATAATTAAGGATGGAAAAAGATTTAAAATGGAAAAATCCCTAGAAGAAAACTATTAAGTTTATTTGTTAATATTTTTTTCAATAATAAGAAGGCAACATCTTAACAGAAGGTTGCCTTCTTTTAAATGGTTCTATAAAGTATTACTAGCATTTGTATATTTAACGTTAGTTTTAAAGCGTAGTTTATTTAGAATGTTATAATAGTATTAGGGGAAGGGTAATTCTGGGAATTTGCTAATGATTTGGTATCTAGAAAAGGGGTTTTTAAAATGACAGTTTGGTTATTCCGTGCAGGAAAACAGGGGGAATTTGAAAGTAAGTTTCTTGATGATAAGAGAGTCTATCTTACGTGGGATGATCTTAACATAAATCTAAAACAAATTGAATCAAAGGAAAGCCTATATAAGCGATTAATTGATCATTATGATCTAGATAAGGAAAAAACAGCTATTAACTGGGCTTCTCAAATTTGGCCAATTGCACATGCAATGGAACAAGGTGATCTAGTAGTCTTACCATCAAAATTTAATCGAACAATACATATTGGTGAGGTTGCTGGTGATTATGTTTATGATGAATCACTTGGAAGTCCTTATTACCATTATCGCAATGTAAAGTGGATTGAAAAAGATATACCAAGGGATCGTTTTGATCAGGATATATTATATTCATTAGGTGCTTTTATGACAGTCTGTAAAATACATAGGAATAATGCGGAAGAACGTATAAAAGAAATGCGCAATAATAATTGGTATGTACCAAAAAACAAAAATGTGAAGGAACTAGTTGAAGAGAATGAAGAGACAGTTTCTATTGATTTAGAAGAATACATTTATGACCAGATTTCTGAAAGGATAATTCAACGATTTAAAGGTCATAAGATGGAAAACTTAGTTGAGGAAATACTGAAAGCAAAAGGTTTTACAACATACAGAAGTCCTGAAGGTGCGGATCAGGGTGTAGATATATTAGCAGCTTCCGACACGTTAGGCTTTGGTAATCCAAAAATCTGTGTTCAAGTAAAGACATCAGATACACCTCTTGATAGACCGACACTAGACCAATTAATAGGTACTATGAGCAATTATAGTGCAGATTTTGGATTATTAGTTTCATGGAGTGGTTTTAAATCATCCGTTACGAAAGAAATCCCTAAGCAGTTCTTTAAGGTTCGCCTTTGGGATTCTAAAACCATCATTCAACAGATTTTTGAGAACTATGAGAAGCTAAGTGATGAAATTAAGAAGGAGATTCCTATTAAAAGAGTTTGGATGTTAGATAGTGAAGTTGAATAAATGGATTTGGCAAAGTAATTAGAGATTCTATTTAATAAGGGATTATAGCTTAGGTGGGATTAAATTGTTAAAAGTAGTTTATTTTGATGAAGGGTCTGCACTGGATTTCATTTCGATTAAAAACGGGGGGAATCTAATAGAAGAAACAGTTAAGGAAAAGAAAACAGGTGGTAATTTTAAAGGGGAAGCTGGAGCGGGTGTAAAGGCTGGACAAGGTATTAGACGTCTACTAGATACATTATTAGTCGATGTGGATGGAAAGGTAGGACTAGATGGAAATTTGTTTAGAGAAAAAACAAATTTAGTCCAATCAAGTATATCTAATACAATATTGACTGATTTTATAAAAGTTGTAAATAGACAGAGAAGGAAAAATAGGGAAATTGATAAACTAGAAGGCTATGAAATAGAAATTGTTGAGGAATCAATAGCGTATTTCCAAAGGATATCACCTTATTTATTATTTACTGATGGGGAGGTAGATTTAGGGGACGGAATAAATATGAATATTAGTAAAATGCAAGATGCTTTAAAAATTGGAAAGGGATACTATGAATTACTCGCTAAAAATAACGATGGACAGGAGATCATTACGCGATTTAATAATTCTGTATTCAGAAATAACTATTCGGTCTCGGATTTGGATCAAATGAATTTGGTTTTTTATGGAATTAAGGTAGGGAAATTAAAAAAGGATTTATTGAATTTTGAAAAACTAATGGAGACGTATTCCAAATCCAATAAAGATGAATTAGAAGGTCTAAAAAGAAAGTTTCAACAAAAGGATAAGCAAAAAGCCGACACTAGTGATAAGCTCGATGTTTATGATATTATTCTTGCTGGAGTAGAGTAAATGAGAAATATATTAATTTTTAAAGGTCCCAATAGTAGATTTGAAGAGATTATAAATATACACCAAGAAAATGCCCTTAATCTTTATGAAATACTTGAGTCCAGAAAAACTGATGGAGATGGTAGTTCTAAAGTAGTTCTGAATGATTATTATGAGTCGATTATTATAAGCTCAACAGATTTTGCTACCTTGTCTGAAACTGGTGAAAAAATAATTAATCATATGTTAACAACTTTTGCTAATTATTTTGATATAAAACATATTTTTATACAGAACCCTACAGAACCCTACAGAAACAATTGAAGAGAAAATTAAATTAATGGCTAAAAATAATAGTGAGTATAATTTGGAAATTACTCAATATACTTACCCTACGATTACAAAGGAATCTTTGGTAAATATTTATCAGGATTATTCAGAAAATGTTATTGGCCAAGAGAATGTTAAGGAAGAAATGTTGAATGTTTTATATACTCTTTATAAGAAACGTAATAAAGGTGAACCTTTAGTCTTGATGTTTTTTGGTCCTTCTGGAGTGGGTAAAACTGAATCGGCGAAATATTTTAGTCGGGTTTTAGGCGGAAGGAAAATTTTTAGAATACAAATGTCTATGTTTCAAAATAGTAAATCCCTAGACTATTTATTTGGTGAAGAACATAATGCGAAAAGTTTTGCGATGGACTTGTTGGAGCGGGAATCAAATGTTATTTTACTTGACGAATTCGATAAAACATTCGATACAGTGTATTCCGCTTTCTATCAGATGTTTGATGAAGGGGTATTTAAAGATAGAAATTACAATGTAAATTTAGAAGATGCGATTATAATATGCACATCCAACTATAGCGATCTGACAACTATAAGAAGAACTATAGGTGATCCGCTTTACTTTAGGTTTAACAAACATATTAAATTTGATGAGTTGACCAAAGAAAGTGTAATTAAGATTGTCGAACTTATTTATGATAATATTTTAGAGGAATTAGACGATACTGAAAAAGATATAGTCATTAAAGCTAGATTAATAGAGTACATATTGAGTAATGTAGATAAAGTTATGAAGCAATCGCCAAATTACAGGAGGATAAAAAATTTTGTTGAGGATTTAATTAATTCATTATTAGTGAAAGAACTTATCCGAGATATAAAACAATGAAATAGAGCTAATTACTGGATTCCCATTGGGAGTACAAAAACGGCTAATAGCATTACCAAATGCAGATAAAGTATTTGACCTTTATTAGACTGTATATCTTAGGGTTTCTTTATATTAATTTAAGGTAAAGAATGATCTAGGGATAGCAATCATAACCTGAATTAATTAAAAAAAGCATTGAGAAATTAGTTCTCAATGCTAATTTTTTGCCTCTTAAATCACCACGGTGAACCGTATCACAAATAGTGTAATTTGAGATTAATGAGGAAAGGTTTAAAAATGTGTTAAAAAGTGATAAGCAGGAGCTGGGTGCTACAACCAAGCTCCATTATCATCATTGATCATTTTTAAAAAGGCACTCGAGGTTGCAGTAATCGCTCACTAGTTCCTACCACACTCAAATCTCCACCCAAAAATTATCCGTCACCCTCGCTTCAATCGTTTTCCGTTTCTCTATGTAATTGCTAATCAACTCCACCATATCCTGTTGAATTTCTTTTACAACCAGTTTGTTTTTAAACATATCAAAGTCGCCGCCCCCGCTTGCACGGTAATTATTCATGACGACATTATGATTTCCTTCCATATCGAGTGGCTTCCCTTTGTACGTAATGTTTTCCACTTTGCTTCCTTTAGGATTCGAAACTCGAATAGAATACTCGATACCCTCCCACATATCATAATTATAATGCTCCGGCTTTGGAATGAGATAATCTGGATTTACGGTCATCTCTCCATTTGCATCAAGCGTGAAATAATTTGCGCTTTTTTCCAGGGCTTGTTTGATATCCTTTCCCGTTAATGATAGAACGACAAGTGTGTTTGGAAACTTATAGTTTGTAACAATATCACGCATCGTTATTCTGGAAGGAAAGCCAGTTGCTTCATTCCCCAAAAGGGCTGTGACTGAAATATCTACACCGGACACGTCCATCTGCACCTTTTGAACCAATTCAATAAATGGATGCTTCCTTACCCTTGCCTTGAACGGGTCCCGGATGATCATATCGCCTTCTATTTCCCCGATTGGTTCATCCAGCCAATTTTGCGTGGATTGCTCTAATTCTTCCATTTCTTTTACAGTAACAGGATCTGCCTTTACACCTTCTAACGTTTTCACTTCTGCTTGTTTATTTGCTATGATCCATCGGTCTTTCTTCCACTTGAATGTCACATCAATTTCCCCAAAGGCCTCGCCATTATTTCCTGACTGAATGACGAGACAATCACGAATTTTTCCCGTTACATTGCGGTGTTGATGACCGGTTAAGAGGATGTCGATTCCGTCAATTTTATCTGCCATTTCATACCCTTGGTTCTCGCCAGTTATGTTTTCTGTTATTTCCCCAGTTTCAATATCCCTTTCGATACCACCATGGTAGAGGGCGATGAGCAGATCATACGCTTCGTTAGATTGTATTTCTTTTACGACCTGTTGTAGGGTGGAAAAGGCATCGGCAAATTGTATCCCTTGAATATGTTCAGGTGTTTCCCAATTTGGAATGTAATGCGTTGTCACACCGGTAATTGCCACTTTAATCCCATTACGTAATGTTTTAATGATGTAGGACGGGCCGAAATAAGGTTTTCTCGTTTTTTCATCCAATAGATTAGCGGACAGCCATGGATAGTTCGACTGATTGACAGCGTCCTGTAAAATTGTTTTCCCGAAATTAAATTCATGATTGCCGAGGACACCTGCATCAAGACCGATGCGGTTCATAATCGCAATCATTGGATTCGGTTTTGTCGCATGTTTTTTTACGTAATGGGTCATTAGTGGTGTGCCTTGAATCAGATCACCATTATCGAGCACAATCATCTGCTCATGTTCACGTCGTTTTTTCTCAACATGTGTAGCGTATGTTGCTAAACCGAGCTCTGCCTTTTCGTTCGTTCCATAATTAATCGGCAGAACGCTCCCGTGAATATCGCTGGTATAAAGCACTTTAAGATTTGTTTGACTCTTCAAGTATCATCATCCTTTCTTGGGGAAGTGTTACAATAGTAGTTTACCAAAAGAAGGCTGTATTGTTGTAATTATTTAATGTAAAACTTATGCACCATAATTTTTCAAACACTATTGTCAAAAACTGTGACATAAGACATAATGAGAATGTAAGATTTGTCTATTAGTAATATACGCAAAAATAGTAAATTTTAAAAAGTGATGGGGGAATTTGGGCAACGTGCTAAGGCACGCATTAGTTTAAACCTTAACAGAAGTAGTAATCCTTGTAAAAGTATTGCGAATAAACCGCAAGTACTTACGGAATAGCCTCATCCATTAAACATCAACGAGATTTATTAAGGAATCTCGTCACTTTAACAGAAGGAGGCAATTACCAAGCGTTTGGGGGAGAGGGAAGAGGCTATAAAAAAGGATGAGAATGGATAAGAAACCGTTTCAATGTAAAAAAACATTCACAATAATTTACAAATGTTTACCTGGCGTTCATACCTTTTTAATATGTGTTTTATAAACTAGTGTTTATCAATATAAAGTAAAGAGAGGGAGATTGCTTTGAAAAAATTTTTATATCTATCCATGGTAAGTGCAATTATTGTTGTATTAGCGGCTTGTGGCGGAAATGATGAAGGGAGTTCTTCATCTGGAGGAGAATCTGGAGAAGGTGGGGGAACGTCGATTGACAAGCTTTCCATTGGCTTTGTTCCCTCAAGAGAGCCAGATGAAATTATCACAGCAACAGAACCTTTGAAAGATATATTGAAAGAGGAAATGTCTGTATTGGGATATGAAATTGGTGAAATTGATATTACAGTAGGTACAAACTACGAGGCTGTTGGGGAAGCACTATCAGCTGGGACAACGGATATTGGGTTAATTCCGGGTGGTACGTATGTGTTATATGATGATGGTGCAGAGGCTGTGTTGACAGCAACCCGTGCTGGATTAAGTATTGAATCTGATGATCCAAAAGAGTGGAATGATAATAAGCCAACAGAAGATTCCGATGAACAGGCGACAAGCTACCGTGCCTTGATTATCGCTGGTCCATCAGAAAAAGGACAGGAATTATCGGAAAAGGTCAATAATGGGGAAGAGTTGACTTGGGAAGATGTGAATAGTGCGTCATGGGCTGTAATGTCTTCTTCATCACCGGCAGGATATATTTACCCTGCATTATGGCTGGATGAAAACTATGGAAATACGATTACAAACCTAGATAACGTCGTACAGTCCGATTCGTATGGAAGTTCTTTTGCACGACTTGCAGCGGGTCAAATTGATGTTGTAGTAACTTACGCAGATGCACGACGCGACAACGAAGATCAGTGGCAAGATGAATTTGGCGGAGAAGGAACCATTTGGGATGAAACAAATGTTATTGGTGTAACTCCTGCTATTTATAACGACACGGTTAGTGTTAGTAAGAACTCAGAAATTATGGATGATGACTTGAAGGCTGCCATTCAGCAAGCATTTATTAACATTGGTGAATCAGAAGAAGGACAAGAAGTCATTTCGATCTATAATCATGAAGGATATCAAGAAGCCGATTCATCTGATTATGACAATGAGCGAGATGCGCAGGAAATGGTGAAAAATCTGAACTAATCAAACGCACCATTTAATAGAATGCTAATTAAATGAGAGCATCACTTGTTGATGCTCTCATTTTTCAAGATTGGAGAGTAAGAGATGATAGAATTTATCAACGTTGAAAAAACCTATCCGAATAACACGAAAGCACTGGAAGATATTAATTTGCAGATAGAAAAAGGGGAATTCGTTGCGGTTATCGGTCCTTCAGGTGCTGGAAAATCCACATTACTTCGTTGTATCAACCGGATGCATGATATATCTGAAGGCAAATTGATCGTGGACGGTGTGGAAGTAAATTCATTGAAAGGAAAAGAAATTCGCAAATTCAGGCAGCGTATTGGCATGATTTTTCAATCTTATAATCTTGTTACCAGAATCTCCGTTATAAAAAACGTCCTTGTGTCATTCGCTCCAAAACTTCCATATTGGAGCAAGGTGCTTGGGTTGTTTTCGAAAGAACATAAAGTGAAAGCACTGACCGCTCTCGATCAAGTTGGAATTTTAGACAAAGCGTATGTTCGTGTCGATCAATTGTCGGGTGGACAACAACAACGTGTCGCTCTAGCACGAACGCTTGCGCAGAATCCCGACATCATCCTAGCTGATGAGCCGATTGCATCCCTCGACCCTGTAACAGCTAAACAGGTAATGGATGATTTCACAAAAATAAATCGTGAAACAAATATTTCTGTCATCATTAACATTCATCATGTCGAAATAGCCCTTGAATATGCGGATCGGATTATCGGGATTAGACAAGGAAAGATTGTTTATGACGGAAAAGCGAAAGATTTAACAGAGGAAAATCTTAATTACATATATAAAGGGCAGACAGAAGAATTGCATGAAAATGAAATGGAGGGGAAAACGGATGTATGATAAAATTTTCCCCCCAGCTAAAATTATGCTTCCAAATGGAAGGGTCGTTTACGAGAAAAAATCAAGGGCACCGATCATTCTCGTACTGCTGGTGCTTGCAACGATTATTTCGGTTCGGTTTACGAATTTTGATTTGAATACACTGTTTAAAAGATGGAATGAATTTTTTGTGATTATCGGTCAGATGATTCCACCATCATGGGATTATTTGAATCATATTTGGAAGCCGCTCCTCGATACCATCAAGATGTCATTATTGGGTTCAATTCTTGGGTCGATTGCTGCCGTTCCAGCGGCATATTTCGCGTCCTCTAATATCGTAAGTAAACGAGTAGCTGCGGTGACGAAGTTTTTCCTTAGTATTCTCCGAACCTTACCGACGCTTGTTACGGCATTGATTGCTACTTTTATATTTGGTCTCGGGACACTCGCAGGTACGGTAGCGATTTTTCTATTTACGATTGCTTATGTTGGGAAATTATTATACGAACAAATTGAAAATGCAAACATGGGCTCTTTTGAAGCGATGGAATCAATTGGAATGGGTCGCCTGCAAGCATTTCGTTATGCAATTTTTCCTCAGGTCTTGCCTAACTACTTGTCAACCTCGCTGTTTTCTTTCGAAGGAAACGTCAGATATGCCGCAATCCTAGGATATGTTGGAGCAGGTGGGATTGGATTACTGTTAAATGAATCACTCGGCTGGCGTGACTATTCAAGAGTTGGGATGCTTTTGCTCATGTTGATTATTACGGTATATCTTATTGAAAAAGTCAGCGAGCATTTTCGTAAAAAGTTAATCTAAAGGAGTATATTCATATGGATGCAATTGAAAAACAGCTTCATGCTTCACCGCGGAATTTACGCTATATCCTTACCATAACCGTACTCATCCTGATTTTATTTATTTGGTCGCTCACTACTGTGAATTTAGATAATATTTCCGAAAGCGGGTTGGTGATTGCTGCAGGGATTATTGGAGGGATTCTGAATCCAGATCTCGATTTATTATTCAGTTTTACATCCCAGGGTGTACTGTATTTACTTATTGAAACAATAGCAATTGCTTTTCTCGGTACGATTATGGGCTCGATATTGGCGATTCCGCTTGCATTTCTATCTGCCTCAAAGATTGTGCCAAAACCGGTTGCGAGTGTGACGAGACTTTTATTAATTGTCATTCGTACCATTCCAGCTCTTGTTTATGGATTAATGTTTATTCGGGTCACAGGGCCTGGTCCATTTGCGGGTGTATTGACCATTTCACTTGCATCAATCGGGATGCTCGCTAAATTATTCGTCGACATTATTGAAGAGCTCGATACGAATATCTTGGAGTCGCTTGACTCGATTGGCTGCAATACATTTGAGAAAATCCGTTATGGCATTTGGCCACAGCTTTTTTCCTTATTTCTTTCCATCATCATATACCGTTTCGATATGAACTTGAGAGAAGCATCGATTCTTGGAATTGTAGGTGCTGGGGGAATTGGTGCGCCACTGATTTTTGCGATGAACGCTTACCGGTGGTCTGAGGTTGGTTCGATTCTTATTGGTTTAGTTGTGCTAATATTATTGGTCGAATTTTTCTCCAACCGGATTCGGACGAAACTGGTGAGGGGATAGGATATCCATTTTGTTGTATAAACAAGAATTTACATAATTTTAATAGGAATTCAACAATGATTTGATAGAGTGGGTATGAAAAAGTAAATGATTTGACTAGGAGGGTAAAAGTGAAAAGAAATGCTTATGCTTTATGGATGTTGCTGTTGACACTAATCGTAAGTATTACCGTTTTACCAATACCATTTCAGGCGGAGACAATGGATGATCCAGCTCCTGTCATTCAGCCGGAAACCCCGAACGGAAAGAAGGTGTTATTTGATAATACTCATGCACAAACAGCTGGACAAGCAGATTGGGTGATTGATGGAGCTTTCTCCGATTTTGCTGAAGGGATAGCTGCTAATGGTTATTATGTTGAAGAGTTTCGGAAAAACGGTCCACTAGCTGTAGAGGATTTGGAGGATTATGATGTGTTTGTCATTCCGGAAGCAAATATTCCGTTCAAAAAAGCAGAACAGGATGCGATGATTACGTATGTGGAAAATGGCGGAAGTATTTTCTTTATTTCCGATCATTATAATGCCGACCGCAATAAAAATCGCTGGGATTCTTCGGAAGTGATGAATGGCTACCGTCGTGGGGCACATGATGATCCAACTAAAGGAATGCCAGAGAAAGAAAAGCATTCTGAAGCCATGCAAGGTGTGGAAGGCTCCGATTGGCTAAGCGATAACTTTGGTATCCGTTTCAGGTACAATGCTGCGGGAACAGTAGTAGCAGATCAAGTCGCGGACTCGTCAGAAACATTTGGGATCACTCAAGGTGTGAACGCAGTAACGATGCATGCCGGTTCGACACTCGCTATAACAGATCCAGAAATAGCAAAAGGAATTCTTTACTTGAGCTTTTTGCGATGTGCCACTTTTCTAGTTTTACGAGCAAAAAAATAAAGGTTTTATTTTTTTGA
>NZ_BAAKSZ010000055.1:0-9752 GCF_059698015.1 Oceanobacillus sp. NCCP-135
TCCTCTACTGTAAGTATAACGCATCTGAGAGAGGTTGTCTAGTTTTTTATAAAGTCACGCTGTAGTGCTAATAGAATATATAAAATTCTATCAAAATGCCATAACACTCCTATCCCTAGATTGTAAATTATTGTCGCTAGCTATTTATTTTAAATAGATGGTTAAAAACTCAGGAAAGGGGGGAGCTAAATGAGAAAAATAATATTCACTTTAGTCTTTGCAATAGGAGTGTTCTTTATTGCAGGTCACAACGTTAGTGTTCAGGCTTCAGCATTTGAGGAAGATCCGGGGCCAATGAATATAGAAAAAAATATTTAGATTAATACGATCCCCAAAGCTTGAAACAATCAAATAGCTTTGGGGATTACTCTTTTTGTAATTAAGGTTGTGCTTTCTTGCTTTTTAGCCAATCTATCTTCTTCTTGATTCGCAGAGGATGAAGTCTTTTTGTTATTAAAAATGTGTAAATTTATGAAATGAACTTGTATTAAAACACTAAAAAAATTTTTCTTGTGTAATTCACAGAATTGCTGAAAAGTTATTATATATATGATACCGTTTAGTTGGTTTTATAGTTTGAAAGATTAATAGGGACTAAAAGTGAAAAATAAGAAAAAAGGAAGGATGTATAAGATGAAAAGAAAAAATATTTTTCGGAATGTAGCATCTAGTCTATTAGTTGTATGTTTATTATTCTCTAGCGTTCCAGCATTTGCTGCGGATTCTGATTCAGTTTCAACTTCTCCGGAATTACCAGAGTCAATTTTTTTAGATGGTAGAGAGTTTAAAATGGATAAATCTGCAGGTGGTGGATTCGGCTCAGCTACACCAGATTTTGATACAAAATATCAGTTGAATTCCGCTTATAGAATTCTTGGTAGTGATGTTCGTTTATATATTGACTATAGCCATGGGCATGGTGGAGATCACTTTGCAGCAGGATGGGTACAAACAACCGCTCCTAAATTTACTGCTAGAGCAGAGGTTTGGCAAGGTAACCGAATGGTTGTTACAGGAACAAATAATCCGAATGTTGGTAATATCGCCCATGCAGCTTCTAGTTTAGCTGTTGGAATTATTAAAGATGCAAGACCTCGTATTTTCTATGCTTGGTGATTTAGATGAACGCTTTACTATTACGCTTTAAAAGCCCTATTTCCATCATTGTCGGGATTATGTTTATTGTCGTTTTATCTGCCTGTACTACAACCGATGTAAAAAATACCTCTGATAATATGGTTGTTTCTGATGATGAAGTTCCATCTAACGAAAGTGTATCTGACACTCAACAAACTGAAAGTGAAACAACTGAACAAGAAAAAACAGAAATA
The DNA here is from genome assembly GCF_059698015.1 of Oceanobacillus sp. NCCP-135. NCBI lineage: Bacteria > Bacillati > Bacillota > Bacilli > Caryophanales > Bacillaceae > Oceanobacillus > Oceanobacillus sp. NCCP-135. The sequence continues at coordinate 1,332 of NZ_BAAKSZ010000055.1, forward strand.
AGAGAATTACCATCATTTGATAATTTCGATGATTACAAAAAATATATTTCCAAAATTCCATCATTTGAACCTTACTATAAAACCGTATTTACTTTTGAGGAACTTTCGGATGGCATCCCGTCTGTGCCAATTGAAAAACTAAAAGCTATGTATAAAGATATGAATAAAACATTTGATTATGTTCTTGTTCATGAATACCCTCTAATCTATAGAGGGAATTATGAAGGGGATACAGATTTTGTAAATGGATATGAACAATCTCAGTTAATGGGGACAAACCCCGTGAATACTGTGACGAAAGATTGGGAAGGTAACGAACATTATTCTACTCCTTTAAAAACGGTTATGTTAGGCGAGGGGATTTATAGTAATTTCGATAGCAATATTGATTTGGGTAGAAACCTTCTGGAAACTGATTTTACACTTTCGTCACCGGATGAACCGATAAGTATTGTTTTGGGAAGTGCATATAAAGATATTTACGAAATTGGTGACATCATTTCATTAGAATTAATTTCCAAAGTTATGAATTTTGAAGTCGTTGGTTTTTATAAACCAGATGTTGGTTTTTCAATGGATGTCGGTGCGCTTCATCAGGTGAATTTTGACTACACCATTGTTATGCCTTATTTTATTCCCGATTATGAACCTGTTGGTGATCAGGAAATTTTTCAACATGCTTTTCTTATAGGTGAATTAACATCGGGTCACATTAGAATTGAAGAAGCAACCGAGAATATAAATGATGATACGTTTGAAGAAATAGTGGGAAAGATGAAGGAAATTTCCGAACAGAATGGTCTTTCCGGATTCTATAAATATCCATATTGGCCAGTGGGATTTGTTTGGTAAGTTATAAAATAGAGAGGTTAATTACTTCCTTCTATACTTTTATTAATTCATAATTTTGGAGAAATAGTTATAAATAATATACGTTATATCGAAAAGTGTTTGTCTAAGAATGAAGGACGTCTGTTGATATAATAATAGTATATAATCAATCTTCTTTTCTACTTTATATTTTATAGAATAATAAAAAGCGGTCATTCTGACTGAATGCGAAGAGCAATCGGTCAGAATGACCTTTTTGTGTTTTAAAAAAGAAGGTTTGATTAGATCGCTTTGTTTTAAGAACAATTAAAGGGGGAGAAAGTAGTGTGTATCAAAAATCTGCTAGTTCGACTATTGAATCAGGAGAAAAGTCAAAATAACAATCATTAAAGGAGATAGGTATTATGTTGAATCAATCATTCAGACCAAGGTAGGGATTAGGCTTTTTTATTCTTCTTAATTTTAAATAATGTCCCCATTGGTAAATATGGTGGCAACAAGTGGTAAGCATGTGACAATCATGAGAAAAAAAGATGACGGAAGTAGCACATTCTTATGGTTGTAATTAAACATATAACTTTTTCATACATCCTTACATTTTACACTATCTTATCCCCTAAAAGTTATGGATTTAATTAATATGTCAACTATCGATGGTGAACTTAATCGTGAACATATTATTAGGAACTAAATCGATGAAGTACAGTTTTTTGATAAAAACATTGTCGAGGTTACTGAAACCTTAGCTAATCAAGGCATTCGAGTAATCACGGCAGGTTTGGATACTGACTTTCGAGCTGAACCGTTCGGGCCAATGCCTAAATTAATGGCACGAAGTGAATCAGTTACAAAACTTAATGCAATTTGCCCGGTGTGTGGGTCACCAGCTAGTAGAACCCAGCGTTTAATCAATGGTAACCCTGCTTCTTATGATGACCTGGTAATACTTGTTGGAGCATCTGAATCCTATGAACCAAGATGCCGTCATCATCATGAAGTCCCAAACAAACCCAGTAAAAACATAGCAGCCGGATTGGCAAAAGCATTAAAATAAAGCGCCAGTTCGGCGTTTTATTTTCGGCTAGGAAATTATAAAATTTGTTGGCTGTGGATAACAAAACAACCGCATCAGCCACGTCCGGCTCCAGCCCTAAAGCCATAGCAGACTTCCTTCACCTCCGTAAGATAAAGAAGACTTGCTGATTGGGAACCAGTGGCTTAGTCGCACTTATACCCTTGTGGTGAAAGTCAATATCGGCTTTCCCGGTCGTCCGAGTTTCCTTTATCTCCTGCGGCTCAGTCCAGTCCGTACGTCGTTAAAAGGGCTGCGCTTGCGCCTTTGTTCTTGTATAGGAAACTACAAAATTCAAATGTTGTGGATAACTTAATTGCCGGAATAGCTACGCTTATTTTCAACGCTATGCCCAAGAGAAGTGCCTGTTAAAAACTAAGGAGCAGATGATACATGAACATGAAAAAGTTCTTTGAGATATTTATTACCATTATTGCGGTACTTATAAATGGTAAGCGAGTAGTAATGGAATTAAATGATCATATGAGATAGAATTTTAATGAGTTTAGAGGGGTGTCTCTAAACTCCCTTGTTACATAAATAAGCTGAGAAGGGGTATTTTATGAAAAAAATCATGATAGTTGAGGATAATGATAACCTTCGTACACTTTTAGCTCAACATATAGAAAAATTCGGATACGGTTTAATAGTTTTAGAACAATTCAATGATATATTAGACAAATTTCTTGAGAAAGAACCTGATTTAGTTTTACTAGATATAAACTTACCATCATTTGACGGCTTTTATTGGTGCAGACAGATTCGTCAACATTCTACATGCCCGATTATCTTTATATCTGCACGAGAAGGTACAATGGATCAAATTATGGCCTTAGAAAATGGAGGGGATGACTACATTACAAAACCTTTTGAATATGACATGGTAATTGCTAAAGTCAAGAGTCATCTAAGAAGAGCATATGGCGAATATGCACCCAGTCAGGGTGAGCGAACAATTAATTTTCATGGTTTGGCATTTTTACCAGAAAGAATGGAACTTCGATTCCGATTGAAATCAACAGAGGTTTCAAAAAAGGAAGCATTATTATTGGAAGTATTAATAGAACGTGGAGAAAAGATAACAAGTAGAGATCGTTTAATAGAAAAAATGTGGAATACGGATATGTTTATTGATGAAAATACATTAAACGTTTATATCACACGGGTAAGGAAAAAACTATCTGAGATTGGAATCAAAGATGCTATTGAAACAGTTCGTGGGGCAGGTTATAGGATGAGATGTACATGGGAGGAAGCAGAATGAAGTTATTTCTTCGTTCACATTTGTCCCTTATTTTTGTTACCACCATACAGGGAATATTTGTATTTGTTTACTACTGGTTTTTAGGATTTCAAGAATTGGATCATTTGTTTTATGTCTTTATGATTCAAGTAATAACTATTGGAATTTATCTATCTTATCGGTGGATACAGGATATAAAACTTTACCGATGGTTACAAGAATCTAATGACGATAAATTATATGTACCACGAATAGGGAAAAGTATATTAGCCGAATCCATTTATGAAAGGCAATCCTTACTTACGGTATTATATGAAAGTGATCTTCAACAGGTTAAGAAAGACTTGAATCATAGGGTAACATTTACAAATCAATGGGTGCATCAAATGAAAACACCCTTGTCTGTAATCCACTTGATGATTCAAGATAATGACGAAGAATTATTTCAGGATATTAGAAAAGAATTATATCGGTTAGAAGACGGATTAAAGACTGTGCTGTACTCGTCACGACTATCTATGTTTGAAAAAGATTATTCTATTGAGAAAATCCCTCTTCAAAACTTTATGAATGAAATGATAATGGAAAATAAAAGATTGTTTATTCAATACAAAATTTTCCCTAGAAAGTACTTCCCAAAAGATAAATTGTGCGTGTATTCTGATAAAAAGTGGCTGCAATTTGTTATAGGTCAAATTATTTCAAACGCCGTTAAATATTCCGCTAACAAAAGTGATACATTAAATATCAAAATTGAGAAACAAGAAGAGTGCATCTTATTAGAAATTAAAGACTTCGGTGTTGGAATTCCTTCACAAGATATCAGAAGGGTTTTTGAACCTTATTTTACAGGAGTAAATGGTAGATTGTATCACGAGTCAACGGGAATGGGGCTTTATTTAGTAAAAGAAATTATGGGTAAGCTCCAGCATGAAATAGAACTACAATCAGAAATAGGACAAAGTACAACCTTTAAAATATATTTTAAGGAATATGTTTCATCGAATGCCTTACCCAACTAATGAAGGGGTAAGGTTTTTTTATGTCTTTTCCTTACTAAAGTGTAAGGTTGATTTAAGGTAATTCTATTTTTGTATTTTTATATTCCTTATATAATAAATATACAGTCAAATATGTAGGAGGCAATATAATGGCAGATGTAGTACAAGTACAAGATTTAAATAAAATTTATGATGGAAAAGCGACCTTCCAAGCTTTAACAAATATTACGTTTAATGTGGAAAAGGGAGAATTTATTGGTGTAATGGGGCCGTCTGGATCGGGGAAAACAACACTATTAAATCTAATCTCCACAATTGATAGACCGACATCGGGACAGGTCATTGTTAACGGGCAAGAGCCTCATAAATTAAAAAAAGGGAAACTTGCAGAATTTCGAAGGAAAGAACTAGGATTTGTTTTTCAGGACTTTAACTTATTAGACACATTAACATTGGAAGAAAATATTATGCTGCCTTTGACATTAGAAAGAGTAGATTCAGGTGAAATTGACAAGAAAGTACAGGCTATCACTCAAAAGCTAGGTATTGATTCAATCTTAAATAAACGAACATATGAAGTATCAGGCGGTCAGAAACAACGTACTGCAATCGCTAGAGCAATTATTCATCAGCCTTCCTTGTTGTTAGCCGACGAACCAACGGGAAACTTAGATTCTAAATCATCGAAAGACGTGATGCAGACTTTACAAATGATTAACGAAAAAGATAAAACAACGATGTTAATGGTTAGCCATGATCCATCTGCTGCTAGCTATTGTGATCGCATTATTTTCATTAAAGATGGTAAATTGTACAACGAAGTATATAAAAGAACGAATCAAAAGGTATTTTTCCAACAGATTTTAGATGTTCTATCAATGCTAGGGGGGAATTCGGATGACCTTTCCACAGTTCGCTTATAAAAATATAACGCGTAATTTGCGGGCATATCTAGCCTTTTATTTAAGCAGTTCGTTCGCTGTAATGATTTTCTTTATGTTTGCGATGTTCATCTTTCATCCTGCATTAGAAACAGGTTATATGAATAACATTGCCAAAAAAGGCATGGTATTTGCAGAATGGGTCATTTTTGTATTTTCAATCTTATTTGTCCTTTATTCTGTAAGTGCCTTTTTAAAAACACGGAAAAGGGAATTTGGAATCCTTACAATTCAAGGGGCATCACCTAAACAACTTCGCCTACTAATCACACTGGAGAATGTATTCATCGGTCTTGCTTCTATCATTACAGGAATCATTGGTGGAACAGTGCTTGCTAAACTGTTCTTTACTGCAGGGTCATATATAGTCGAAATGGAAGCACTTGAACTATATTTCCCCTTGAAAGCACTAGGAATAACAATTGGGGTATTTCTACCTCTGTTTGTGCTTATTTCTCAATTTACACTCTTTATTATCCATTCAGAAGAAGTAGTTTCTTTACTGAAGGGGTCTGTCAAACCAAAAAGAGAACCAAAGCCTTCTATACCTTTTTCTATACTAGGAATGATGTTCTTAGGTGGAGGGTTTGGCTTGGCTTTATTTGCAGGTATTGATATTGGTAGTGCAGTTATTATTACTGTTTGTACAGTAATAGGGACCTACTTGTTTTATAGCCAGTTAAGTGTCTGGGTACTGAAACTGTTGAAACGAAATAAGAAATTTTATAGAAAAGGTACAAATCTACTTTGGATTTCTGATTTAATGTATCGAGTCAAAGATAATGCTCGTTTATTTTTCATCGTAAGTATTGTTTCTGCTGTAGCCTTTACGGCAACAGGGACTTTAGCCACTTATAAATCAATGTTTACCACTGAAGATTCATTATATGAAATGGAGTTTCTATCCTATTCTAGTAACAAGGATGAAAATGAACAACTGACATATATTCAACAACAGTTTGAACAAAAAAATATAGATTACGAGCAATCTAAATTTAAAGTGATTGAAACTGGTCAAGGATCATCGAATTATCCTGTTTTAGTTCTTTCATACAAAGATGGGATGAAGATATTACCTGAATTAAAAACTTCTAAACTTGAGGAAGGAAAAGGGGTTTACTTTGGGGAAACAGAACGAGAAGGATATACAGTACTCCAAGATACTACGACGGACTTACAATTAAATAACCAACAAATGTCGATAAAGTTGCAATCAATTGAACAGCCATTCCTTTCTCTTCATGATGTGTTAGTTGTTGATGAAAATACCTTTAATCTATTGAAGCAAGGTAATGAGTTAGTAACCTTTTATGCTTTTCAATTTGCTAATTCAAAAGAGAACTTAGATATAAGTCAAAAGATACATGATCATATCGTTGGTGAAACATATAACCCAGATGCTAGGTACTTTTCAAAGGCGATCGAATATTATCAGACTGTTCAATTACCAAGTTTAAGTCTGTTTATTGGTTTATTTATTGGCATCATCTTTTTCTTGGCTGCTGGGAGTTTCTTGTATTTCAGGTTGTTTACGGATTTATATGAGGAAAGAAAAAAATATAAATCACTAGCTAAAATCGGATTGAGTGAAAAGGAAATGGTTAAAAACGCAAATATTCAAATGGCAATACTCTTTTTCCTACCATTTTTGTTGGCTATTGTTGAAACAGGTTTCGCCTTACAGGTGTTACAAAGGGAGGGAGGATTTTCTAACGTATTTCAATCAGGAGTTATTACCATTTTAGGATTCTTGGGATTACAGCTTCTATACTTTATTGTCATTCGTTCTAGTTACATCAAAAATTTAAAAGAATATGTATATCGCTAATTAAAAATTAAGGGAGAGATAAATATTGAAAAAAGTAGTGAAAATAACTGTAGGAATTGTACTTGCATTAGTTGTCATATTAGTTGGTTTTTTTACGCTTGTTCCAGAAGTAGAAAGAGATCTTATCAACCCTTTTGTACCTAAAGAAGAGGTATATGTACAAATCAATGAAGAACCCATTATTGATGCTCGCAGATATGAATATACTTTAATTGGCTATACTGAAGACGGTGATAAAAAAGAAGTAACATTTAGTTCAACAAGAGTATTAAAAGAAAATGCCTTTTTAATAGTTACTGCAAAAAGGTCCTATGTAGAAAAGTGGGAAGAAATACAGGTTGAAGAACTACCAGATAAAGTGAAAACAAAGCTAAACAGTAATTAACTAATCACATTTACTTGCAGCGATTAACCATGCTACGAGAAAATAGCCATCCCAATTAAGATAATGGAGAGGATATATGTTAAAATTAAATAGTCAAAGTAAAATTCCAAAATACGAGCAGTTAGTAGAAAAAATAAAGGTAAAAATTCTAAGTAAAGAAATAAAATCAGATGAGAAAATGCCGTCAATTAGAGGATTGTCGAAGGAAATTTTGATAAGTCCAAATACTGTACAAAAATCATACCATCAACTTGAAAAGAAGGGATATCTATATTCTATAAAAGGGAAAGGTTATTATGTCGCACCTATTGATATTTTTCAAATAGAACAAAGAATAGAGCATGAGTTAAAACCGCAGTTTTTTAGGCTATTACAAATTGCAAAAGACCTTGGACTGTCAACTAAGGAGATAATGGAATGGTTAGGTGAAATGGATTGAATTTAATCCATTTTAAAAGGTAAAGCCTACTCAGTACAAATCTACTTGATAAATAGGCTTAATTTTTATAAGAATTTAACTTGAAATAATAAGTTTGCTAATTTTAGGATAAGAATCGTAGACATAAAGATAAACAAAATATAGGGAACTAAATCGATGAAGTGCAGTTTTTTGATAAAAACATTGTCGAGGTTACTGAAACCTTAGCTAATCAAGGCATTCGAGTAATCACGGCAGGTTTGGATACTGACTTTCGAGCTGAACCGTTCGGGTCAATGCCTAAATTAATGGCACTAAGTGAATCAGTTACAAAACTTAATGCAATTTGCCCGGTGTGTGGGTCACCAGCTAGTAGAACCCAGCGTTTAATCAATGGTAACCCTGCTTCTTATGATGACCCGGTAATACTTGTTGGAGCATCTGAATCCTATGAACCAAGATGCCGTCATCATCATGAAGTCCCAAACAAACCCAGTAAAAACATAGCAGCCGGATTGGCAAAAGCATTAAAATAATGCGCCAGTTCGGCGTTTTATTTTCGGCTAGGAAATTATAAAATTTAAATGCCTGTGGATAACTTAGTTGCCGGAACAGCCACGCCTATTTCCAACGTTATGTCCGTGAGAAGCGCTCTCATGGACAATGTGGGCATGAAAACGGTTGTTAATGTCCGTGAGAAGC
>NZ_BAAKSZ010000056.1:0-9451 GCF_059698015.1 Oceanobacillus sp. NCCP-135
TAAAATCATATGACAACTTTTTTGGCTATAAAGTTCTTTATCAGGACAACGGTCTAGGCTGCAAACAGCATATCTGTTGTATAAAAATATCTTGAAAACTGCTGTTCACCAACTTCATCTAGTGATAACTTTGTGTCTTTTATATCTGCTACTATTTCTTTCACTGCATTCCGAATCTCGTGTCTACTTCCATAATTAAGAGCAAAATTCAGTTGAGGACCATCATTGTGCCGTGTGCGGTCAATTGCATATTGAACAGTATCACGTGTGTAATCTGGGGGAAATTCCATGTCACCAATTATCTTAATGAGTACATTATTTGAAATAAGTTCTAGTAGATAAATGTCAAGAAACTCTTTGGGAAGCTTCAATATAAACTCTACCTCGGTTTTTGGACGTTTCCAGTTTTCTGTAGAAAACGCATAAATCCTCAGAACCTTCACCCAAAATATACCACAGATAGATCTAGTAATTTCAATTATTATTAACCATTATTAAACCCTAAGAATCAAGCATGGCTATATAGGTTTTCGAGAAAGTTTATTATATTTATAGAACCTTGAATTAAAACTTATTCCACTAATTAACATTTCGTTAAATATAATCGAAATATAATTATAATGGCATTAAATAGGTAAAATAGATGTAACAATTAAAATCAAACATAAAGTTAATATTGTTATGAGCGCCTTCTACTACACTATTGGTATTGTAAAGAATTCACAAACTAAATCAGATTTATAAAAAGCTTTGTCGGTATAACTAATAACGATAGATATCTTTATACTTTGATAAAAGCGTAGTTGATATAGAGCATTATAGGAATGTTTATAAAGGAGTATAGTACCAAGAACCTTTTTTCAGCTGAATTTGCACTACTCTTTATTGAAGTGAATTATTTGCTGAAGATTTTAGTTTCGAGCCACTATTAATAAATTGATTGGTTTGACACGTAAATTTTTCTAACCTGCTTAATGAATGTATTATAACGGGTATAGTTGGATAAAATTCGATTAGAGAAAGTTATGATCACGGTGTGTAGAACGTTATTTAACTTACTCTACCCAAAAGGAAAAGGAGTAATTTACAATGGACTTATTCAAAGTTATGTTTTGGATAAATTGCATAGCCATTAGTCTTAATCTAACAGTAACCTACATAGTGATAGTGAATCTTATTTTCCTCCAAGCTAATCACCCATATACTATTGTTGCTCTTGTTATTGGGTACGGAGTGATGATTAAACATAACTTTGTTTTTCATGAGTTGTGGGAAAAATGGTTTGGAAAAAGGAAGTGAAGAAAAATTAAAAATGTGACATTTATCCTTTGTAAAAGTGCTTGTGATAAAAATAAAGAAGTACAAGAGTAGGAGCGGAAGAGCTATGACTAGTTATGTCGTTATTGGCTTCGATGTTAGGGGTCATATTGCTGTCGGTAAAGCATTTGAAGACATTGATGAAGCAAACATATACCTCAAGTATTTAAATAAAAAAATGGTCGGAAAAATGGTTGGTAGTGAAAACCGCCACCTAGAATATGCCGAGCTATTTGAGATGGATTATGTAACTAAGAAATAGCTTTAATGTATAAAACAAAACTCTTAACCCTAGACAAAAGTGTATAAGAAAGTTGAATAATGAATCATCCATTAAAAGAAAGTGGTGTTTTTCAAAGTGGAATTGCCTCACTTAATACATCTTGTTTTATACTCGGATGAATAGAGTTTTCTGTTACAATATCGACACTTATCCTAAGTAAGTCTTCAACCTCATGTTTAAAACTAATAAGATCAAATAGACTTCTTCCCTGTTCTATCTCCACAATCAAATCAAGATCACTGTTGGGACCATCTTCAAATCTCGCTACCGATCCAAAAACCCGTACATTATGTATACTGTACTTAGAAGCCGTTTCTAAAATTAAATCACGATTTTCTTTGAGAACATTATATAACATATTGCACCTCTTTCATTAACCGCCATTAACATAATTCCTAAAATCTATAGTCCAATAATAATTTCTATGTTTATTTATTTGAACTATAACTTTTTGAGGATCTTTATCTAGCAACCGCTTCCTAGTTCACATTAACTTATGCGCTAATAACCCTTCACAAGCTCTTTAAGATATATTGGATTTCACCGCACATTCTTTGCTAAGCTGCGGCTAAAACGAATCTAGCCTCCCTCTATAAATTTAATGCTCCAAAGAATATTTTGTTTTAAAGCTGGTTTAACATCATCTAAAATGACTAGATCTATCGGCTTTTGAAAATGATCTTCAAGGTTAATTTTTAAGTCCATATAATTATCAAAAGATAAACCATATTGGTTAAATTCTACTATCACATCAATGTCACTAGATTCTGTTTGTTGTTCACGGCTGTATGAACCGAAAATACCAATCTGCTTAACACCATATTTTTTCTTCCATGCATTTAAGTTTTTTGACAATTCATCAAGGATATCTTGTTTAGATAACATATTATCAACACCATTTTCGATATTATTTATTTCAATTATTATGTAATATTTCCGGACCCCAATATTTAGTGTTATAAATGCTTATACATTCTATTTCTCTCTGTAAACTGAATAGCTGAAATCAATATAATCTTCTGGTTTGGATTTTTGATTTGCTTGATTTTTCCAACCATATCGTTGATAATCTCTTCCTCCATCAATAAATATTAAACCACAACTACAATTTACGAAATCATAGGTGTGTTTTGACTCGATAATATCATTACATTTTTTACAACGTACTTTATTTACTAATACTTTTTTCATAATATCACCCCATTCATTATTCTAAACACTTTGATATTTAAGTTCGAATTAAACACTTAATAAAATTTGTTGAACTAGATGCCCTATATAATTATATCTTATTAATCTATTGCTAATTTATAAATTAAATGTATTTTCTTTTCTGTTTAGTATCACTAATTAAATGCCAATTATATAGACTACCATTTAAAAATACTTATATCATTAAGACAAGTTTTATTAATATATTTACACACTAAACACACAAGTTAAGAACAAATGTTGAATCATATAGTGCGATGCTATGTGTATGTTATATGAGTATAATATAATAAAACATAGGCAATAATGTGTAATGATTAAATCGTTAATCAATTGTCTTATGAAATGAAAGCAGCCGATATTGTAAAAATAGAGGTTGCTTTATTTTGTATATTAAACGCTATCAATATATTAAATTTTCAATTGGAAATAATGCTCCTAACCCAAATATGATAATTGACAGACGCAGTTTTAATATTACTTACAATAGATTAATCACAGATTAATTAAACTAAATGGAGGGATAATGTGAAGAATTTACAATTTGAGGATATTCATCAGCTATTTGAAGTTGATGATTTTGAGGTTTTACACGTCGAAGAAATCGCTAAACTAACAAGGATGCATGTAGAGAGTGTTAGACGTTGGTGTCGTACTGGGAAATTACCTTCTTATCAATTTGGTGGGAAATATATAGTAACTGGGTCAGATTTTAAAGCTTTTATGAAACGCTCCAAAGTAAAACCTAAATGGGAGCAGATTATCAAAAAGGATTTTAACTAGTGAATAATATAGTATTGTCTTTTTTAAAAGAATACAATATTCCTTACAAAATAAATAGAAGCGATAACAGCATTTCATACCCATGCTTTTATTGTTATGAAGAAACAAATATCTCTATGATTAGGACAAAATGGAAATGTCATAATTGTAATCAAAATGGAACTCTGGTACATTTAATTGAATTTATTAAGGGCAATAACTTTTCTACAATAGAGAAAATAAAGCAAGTTAAAATTTATAACGAAAAGCAGGAAATTGGGGATATAAAAAAATTACTAGCAAAAATTAACGATGAAAAGGTTGCTTTAGAATTAGAAGAAAGGCTATTTAAATTACTAGAAAGAAGGGAAAAAAAGCGAGTTCTTTAAAGAGACTTCGCTTTTTTTGTACTATTATGATACATTCGTTTTAAGAAAAGAGTTAGATTGACACATCTAACTTTATATCTACCAGTTGGAGCGTGTATTGGAAGTTTACCACTACGGATCCACCGTCTTACAGTTTCTGGTGACACACCTACCATCTCAGCAATCATTGGCACTGATAATAAAGCGTCATCATGGATATAACTTAATTCCTCAAATATACTTGGTTCTTTACACATATTATCCTCCAAATTCTACTTTTAAATACTATAACAGCCCTTTGGCGATATTTTAATAGAACGGAAGATATATTGAACGAAAATTAATAAAATACAAAGAGCTAGGTGCTTAACCTAACTCTTGAGTGGAAATATCTTTTAAGTACATTTGAATTTTTTCTTTTTCTTTATTTAGTCTTACTATTTCTTTTCTCCATTCTTCAAATTTACTTTTGCTATTTGGGGGATGTTTAATTTTTTTAAGTCTACTATCAATAAATTGTAATTGTTTCACCAAGGCATTATTAGAATCTGACTTTTCCTCTTGGTTACTTAGTTGCTGTTTTTGCAATAATTCTTCATATTTTTCTTTTTCTTCAACACTATCAATATTTATGGTAAATTCTTTTTCCAAATTTCTAAATCCCTTCTCCACTTCCCATAAGATAAGATCTCTTTTATCCCACGGAAAGCCGACTACATATTCAAGCACACCGTAATAAGCATCAGACGGAATATCATCAGTGTACCAATCACTACCAGTTTTAGCTTGATTAAGTGTATCTTTTTTTAGATTTTCATCCTCACCTTTATGCCGCATATGATGTTGTCTTGCCTTTTCTAGTTTTGACCTTAGTTCCTTATTAGGTATAACATGGAATGCCTCTACAAACAGATTATTCATAGAATGTCTACTTGCCTTTTTCACGAAATCCCTAGCTTGTTCTTTTTTTAAGAAATCTAATTGCTCTCTAAGACGAACAATATATTGATTGCTGATACTATTATATTTCTTTTCCGGTATATAAATAAAAGGTCTAAAAAACCAACCAAGTCCTCTTGAGTTAGATTCCCCTTGATGGTTATAAACCCAAATTAAATATTTATTTATCAAATCTACTGCGTAGGGAGAAATGGGTGTACCAAAAATTTTGTGTGATCCCATCAGTTTTTGCTTTGACATTTCCTTTGGGAATCTAAGAACGGCCCAACCTCGTTCGTTAACTCGTAATAAGCCTTTTTCATCTAGATCGAAATGCTCAATTCTTAGATTTAATAGTTCCTCCGGGCGGAGACCAGCAATACAACTTATTAACCACATAGTTGCATATTTCAACGGATCTTGTGAACGTGGGTCCGTCAATAGTAAATAATAAATATCGATAATTTGTTCTCTTGTCAAAAAGGACTTAATTTTCCTTTTCGGCAGATCTTCGACGTTTTCGACATCTTCAACTTCCTCGTTCCTAACAGGAAAGAGGTTTAAAAAATCCTCAAACTGCAATTCAAGCGTGTTAAATGAAAGGTAATCCTCGATAGTTTTCATATCTTTTTTCTTTTCCTTTAGTAGAAAATATAAAAATGGCCTTATATTATGAAAGAGCGTCTGCCTAGAACTTGGTTTAAATTCTTTTTTAATCGCATCATAGTCATCAACATTAAGCGTATAAATATCAAAGTTGACAGGCGGTATTATTTCTTCGTTATTAATTTCCATACGATGCACAGCTATTTTATAAAGCGTACTCGAAAGCCAACTTCTTATTACCTTTAATTGTTTTTCTGGATTTTTTATTTTCTTATTAGTGAAGAAACTATTGTACGATATCCCTCTTCCAGCTTTTCTGTACTCAATATATTTGTTAATAACTTTTTTAAGATCATCATGTAGCAAAGAAAGGAACTTCACTTGCATTAGTGATCGTTCAGCTATTTTCTCATCAATCTGATTCCTGTTTTGCTGAAGTGCATAGATTACTTTATCCTCTTCATAGAAGTCTTGGTATTCACTCAAACCAGTATCCAAAGGAGATTCAGTTCTATTTATTTTTTTTCTATAACGTGGTTCCACTCCTGCGTTCTCAACAGCTTTTTTCAATGTTTTAACATCCGCCTTCAATTCTAAGGCTAGCTCATTAAGCATTTTATATTCACTAACATTTTGAAGTAAATCTATAACTTCTAACGTTGATTCTTCTTTGTAGTATTTAATTCCGCTGACAGTTTTAACTGGTTCTACACCTTGACTTTTTAAATACCTTCTTATTTTATTTCCATCTAAATCGTATTTCCTTCCCAATTCTCTAGTGGTTATATATTGTTCTAACTCTTTTAAATCTATCTTTAGCTCACTCAGGATTTTTTCAACTTCCTTTCTACTGAAATATTTAATTTTCCCAACTGCGTAACATGGATGAATATTATTATCTTTAATTGCCTTTCTAACTTGATATTCTTCAAGGTTAAAATTTTCACTTAATTTTTTTATATCACTTGTTTGATCTACAACAGCAGCAACTTCTTTTATCCTATAATACTCGACTCCATCTTTTTCTATTATTGAGGAAATAGAGCCATATGCAATAATTTCATAAAAATGATTTTTCCCAATTCTTAATAAATTACAAATCTGATAAATACTTTTAATTTGCTCACTTCTTTGGATTTCATTAAATCTCTTATAATTCTCTATCTCATTCCTTATATCCTCTGGCAAGTAATATTGGATTACTTCTCTTTTATCAAAATATCGTGGAAGAATGTTATTCGATTCAAGTGTGGATTCAATCTTTGAACGAGACACTTGAAATACCTCACAAAGTTGTCCAATGGTTTTATATCTTTTAAATTCACTTACTAATTCACTTACCTCTTTAAAATTATAATATTTACAATTTCCTCTTTCATATACAGGTGTTACAGAATGATAGTCTAATAATGAAATCAATGTTCGTGAACCGATATCTAAGATCTTGGTTGTTTCAGTGAGAGTTTTGTAATTATTTAAAAGCTCAAGAGCGTTCTTTACTCTTTCAGGAACATAGTATTTTATTCCCCCTTCTGTCACATAAAAGGGTTGAATCTCGTGTAAATCAATTGCCAATTGAATTGTTCTTTTACCTTTTCCTAATTTATCAATCAAGGCATTAACTGTACTGCAACTATTATACGTTATAATAATTTCATCTAATTCAGTAGTCTCAAAGTATCTATAATTATTTTTTACCTTTGTCGGATTTAAATTGATATATTTTACAATGCTTTGTAATAAATCTCTATCAAATCGCCTATTTTTACAGTATGCTGTGATAGTAGACAATGGCATAAATTAACCTCCTTAAAAATCAATTTAACCCAAAACACACAAACTAATACATATTTTATATCCTCTACCTTCCTAGAGATTATGTTTCTTGTAGCCTCTTGTGTGTTTTGTGTTAATATATCTTTTTAGTTTAAATTAGAAATATTATATCTGATTTTCTTTAATATTCTAATGCTTACTTTTGATGTTTTTCGACAGTGGAAATTTAAAAAGAAAAGGAGAGTCGATTTCAGTTCACCAATCAAATTGTTACGATGGGATATTGAGGATAAAACGATTAATTGTTGATGAAAATATTGATATAATAACTGATGGTATTTACTATAGTTAGTAATTCGAGCTTAATGTCCTTACGTCTATTCATGGTGGAATTGAAAAAAGGTAAGAGTAGAAGGTTATTGATCATCTAATCCTAGAATGGAAAATAGAAAAAGGATTACCTAAACATCTCTTAGTTCTAGTAATCCTTCAACCTATCGTTCTTCCATATTCCTAAATTAGTTCTAACTATATTTGAATTTTTTTCTTTATATTCTTTCCATATATAACCGTAAGCTTCGCCTGTTTCGCCATTACAACATCTAGATATTCCAGACTTATAGTTCTTTTGTTCTTATCAATTTTTGTAAATAACGATTTGCTTCACCTATAGAATTAAATTTTTGTAATACTTGTTTGCTAGTTGCTAGTTGCTAGTTGTACAACAGGTGCTATTACTGGTGTGTTATCATGTTCGTATCTCTACTGG
Source organism: Oceanobacillus sp. NCCP-135 (assembly GCF_059698015.1). NCBI lineage: Bacteria > Bacillati > Bacillota > Bacilli > Caryophanales > Bacillaceae > Oceanobacillus > Oceanobacillus sp. NCCP-135. Next base: position 8,033 of record NZ_BAAKSZ010000056.1, read on the forward strand.
GAATCATATGCAATTGTTAATAAATCATTACAAGCCCTAAAAATTCACAATTTACTGTTTTGCATTAATATGACCACATTCGGTATCAGGTTGGTGACCTTTACTATTTATCAATCTTCAACAAAAGGATTTTTCTCTTTAAACTCTATGTACCGTTTTAGGGCAAGGATATAATGACCTTTTGATTTTTCAAATTCCTTTTCAATGGCTTCTTCCATACTAGGAGTTACTTGAAATTCTCCTTTATAAATTCCTCTATCAACTATTCCATTAAAACGGGTTACATAATCACGAGCTGATTTTTCACCTATTTTATATTCCAGCATTAGAAATTCTTTAAATTCCATCTCATTCTCCTTTTATTCTTATTTTTCTCTTTAACTAACCACCAATCTTCACAATTTGTCTCGAAGTAAATAGTTAATACAATAATCATTGATTTTTACTTATCTTTATCTGAGAGCAATTTATCTATTTTTTCTTCTATTCTATCTAATCTCTTATTTCTTTTGTTAAACTTTACAAAAAACGATACTATTCCTACAACCAAAGCAATCAAAATTAAGAAAAAAATCAGTTGAAAAATCATGTCTCCTACTCTTAATCCACCCACTGTTGATAATACGAACACAAGTTATTTCCCCTTCCTTCTAAACTGTCCGTTAACGCAATCATTCATTTAACTGAGTTTCTTGATTTTCTATAATCTCTTCTTCTCAAATTCGATAATAACCAAACTTTCACTTACATCGGTTGCACATTTTTTTATGAAATCTTTTAATTGCTTTTCCATTTTAAAGTAATCCAACATCATCACTATGAAATCGGTTAATAAATGAGCTAACATTTGATCACTACGAAGTATTCTTTGTTCATCTTCACTTAATTCAAAGGACTTTATATTTATAATCGTTTGGGACATCAAATCTCTCGCATGAGCTGAACGTGAAATTTCATCATAAGAATAGAAATAAAAAGGATACATAAGTGGAAATTCCTTGCTTAATTTATAATATGAATCGAATTTTCTGCCACTCAATCCAAACCAATTTTTAGCCTGATAATTAGTAAAGCCTTCTTTCATTTCATTATTACTTCTTTCTACAATATTTCCTTCTTCCGAAAATATCCTTTTCATATCACTTACATATCTAGATGAAAAAAGTTTACTATCAGTTAATGCCTTATCAGTGATTAGCTGTTTACCCTTCTTAATTACCTTATTTTCCATAAAAACTTCATACATATCTGCTTTTATGTTTCTTTCTTCTTCTCTATATATTAAATATTTATATTGTAACGAGATCTCAAAAATAGTTCTGATAAACAGCAATCTTTCTTCCTTATATTCTTGTAAAGCATCACTTTATTCCATCCAAAACAGACCTATTCTAATCAAATTCCTCCAGATGATTACTG
>NZ_BAAKSZ010000057.1:0-6512 GCF_059698015.1 Oceanobacillus sp. NCCP-135
GGCTGTAAATCACATGCCACGTCAATGCTGCTGACCTTTCATCCGTCATAGTTCGTGACTGCCAACAGTTAATTCCTTCGATGTAAAGAAAGTGAGAAAGAATAATAGTGCCTAAAAGTCGATTACCCTATGAAGTGTGGTTTAGAAATGTCCGTCCAATTGTCTGGAATCGAGATAAGAGGAAGTGTGTCCAGTGTAATAAAAGTGTTTCTCTTAATAAATGTCATATAGATCATATAAAAGCTGGTATTGTGGCAACGAATAAATTATCAGAACTGAGAACTTTGTGTAAAAAATGTCATGCACTTAGGACTTGCTTTTTACATAGGGGTCTAAGTGCTAGAGGAGTTGAAGAAGGAATTATACCACCTAAATGGAGGCATTTGACTTGGGATGAAGATATATAGTTTTTCGAAACTAGTTTTCTAGTCTGGTCAAGAATTGTACCGTCTTGACCACTGATGAGAACTTGGTACAACAGATTTAGAATCTGAATACGGTCAGGTCCGGTATGGTCGAGTGGGGTGTGGTACTGTTCGGTAAGGTTTAGTTAGGTGTAGTATGGAATAAAGATAAGGGGCTTGTTGTAACAGGCCCCTTACTTATTAAAATACTTCTCTACTTGATTTAGATTTTTAATAAACCTTTCTATATCGTTTAGGAAATCTTCCTCCAAGAAGGATAAGGCTCCTACCTCTGTATAAATTCCAGAACAAAGTTTAATTGTTTGTAAGGAATCCTTTAATTCGGTAAAATTTACATGGACTTTATATGGAATATCCTTTATATCAATCTTATCAAGTTCTTGCGAAACAAAGTAAAACATTTTATTCAACACTTCTAACTCATTTTCATGATATTCTGTATCCCCTACAACAATTTCTTTAAATCTTGAAGAATATTCTTTTACTAAATTGAGGTTTCTCTTAATTCCAATATACACTTTCTCATAATGTTGTTTTTGAGATAATGTTGCGCTCCTTTTTTCTAGCTTGAATACAATTAGTGAGATCATCCCTGTTATTAAAGCACCTAGTAAAGCACCGGTAAAGCTGGGATTTAAAAATAGTTGGGTAAAATAATCTCCTGCACTACTAATAATTGAGTTGTATAACATGATTTATCAGGTCCTTTTTAGAAATATATCCTAGTTTTTTGATATGAAAATAGACGATCAATTTAAAAATCGCCTTGTTATACTCTTGCACCAGTTAGATTAGTATAAATGAAAATATTTCAAGAAAACGAATAATAAATTGCAAAATCTAGTTTTCATCTTTTTTTAAAACATTTCTTAATCCAAATCCAATTAGTATTCCTATAAAGCCAGCAATACTAAAATCAACAATGCCCTCCCAATCCAGGTGATTGCATAATTCCCCCTGCCTTTCACTCCAAATTTATTATAAAAATGAATATTAATAGGGTTTCCATCTTTCAGGAAACCCCTCAACAAATTACAAATCCATCCTTACCCCAAAATTCTTCAACCATTCCTTCCGCCACTCATAATCCGGCATGACAGAAGAAAGTAGATCCCAGAATTCCTTAGAATGGTTCAAATAAAACATATGACACATTTCATGTACAACTATATAATCTAAGACGCTTGACGGCGCCATTACGCAACGCCAATTAAAAAGCAGTTCATTCTTGGATGTACAACTTGCCCAACGCTTATGTTGTTCCTTTACCTTTATAGCATTGGGGGTTTTTTTAAAGAAATGTTGATAATAACTTGCTTTTTCCAATACCTTTTCAAGCGTCTTTTCCCTGTACCATTTCTCTAACGATGTTTTTAATTGTTCTTGATTCATATCGGGTGTTGTTATATAAAATTTCCCTTGAAAGAGTTTCACAATCGGTTCCTTTATTTTCTCATCCCTAATAAGTTGCAAGGAATAATTACGTCCAAGGTACATAAAAGATTCGCCATTGACTAGTTCTCTATTAATTTTTTGATACTCCATATCTTTAAATAGAAATAACTTCTGTACAATCCATTGTGCTTTCTTTTTCACCTTTTGGTCAATCACTTCTTCAGTTGTATCTATGGGTGCTACTACATTTACAATGTTTGGCGGTTCAACACTAATTTCTAAGGATTTGCGTTCACGAAACTCTACCGAAAATTCAATTGTCCTTGTACCATATTCAATAGAACGGATTATCATTTTTCTAACCTCTTATTCTCTTGTTGCAAAGTGTTTTTTCGCTAATTGTAAAAGAGGACCTACTAGTTGTTTCCTTACTTCTAACTTGATTTTCTTAAAATACTTAGTCGTTAACATCATAAAGATAGACCGTTCAATATCCGCTGTCTTAGATGGATTAGTAGTCCAGTCAACCACCCATGTACTAGCCACAATATCAGCAACGTTCTGAGCTATTTCTTTTGAAAGATCAATAATATCTTGGCTAATGTAAATTTCTGAGGGTTCCTTGATTTGACCTGCTTGTGAAATCTCTTCAGGATCGAGAAGGTGTTTTTTAACTACCTCGAAAAAGGCATACTCTTTCTTGGATAATCCTAATGCTTCTGCTTCTTCAGTCTCACCTGTTTTTACATCTTTATTAATAAAGTCTTCTAATTGTTTCTTTCTCTCTTCCCAGTTATTCTTTGTCTCTTCCAGAATCTGTTGAAGTTTTTCTAATAAGGATGTGTAATAAACAGGATTGTCATCCATCTTAACACTGATTACGTGTTTAACAGCGTGTTCCATGCTAGAAGCTATTGCCTCATCTGATTTTAAAGTTTCAAGTTTTGCTTGATAATCTGGATCAAACAAAGTAATTGGTTTTATCCATTGTTGAACACCTTGAGAAGTTAAATGTTCGTTTATTATCTTACGCACCTTTTCACCACAGTCAGCTATGTCTAACTTTATATCTGGTTCAAATCTAGCCTTAGCTGCTGCACGGATATAAGAAAGCCACTTTAAATCATTCGTATTATTAGTAGATACATGACCGGGCATAAGTTGCTCCATCGTTCCTGCAAATCGTTTATAAGCAAGTTCAAATTCTGCTCTTTTATCTTCAGGTTCCAATTTTTTTACTAGTTTGTCTAAGTTATCTTTTTCAATACCTTTAAACATACCCATAACAGCTTCACGATACGATAACATCTGTTTATGAACACCGTCTAATGACTCCATTGGTTCGCCCAAGTCTTCTTTATCAAAAACCTTTAAGGCTTCTTCTAAATGGTTGGATATACCATAGTAGTCTACTACATAGCCACACTTCTTTTTATCCCCATATGTGCGATTGACACGAGCAATAGCTTGAAGAAGATTATGTTCCTTTAAAGGTCTATCTAAGTACATAACTTGTTCAACAGGAGCATCAAACCCAGTTAGCAGCATATCTTTTACAATAATAAAACATAACTTACTCTCCGAAATTGGTTTCGTAAATTTCTTTATGATCTCTTCCTGTTCTGCTTTTGTTGTAAAATGCTCTTTTAAATGCGGTGGATCATTAAGATTTCCCGAAAAGATAACTTTAACATCTAAATCTTCACCCATAATTTCTTTCATATGTTTCTTTAACGCATTGTAGTATTTAACTACTGCTTCACGGGATACACATACTATTTGAGCTTTAAATCCATTTGGATAGATAGATTCTTTATAGTGTCGCAGCATGTCTTGTGCGATATCATCTACCCTTTCATCAGCCTCAACAATAGCCTTTTTATCCGCATACTTTTGCTTAATTGCTTCCTTTTCTTCATCAGTACGATCTTGAAAAGCCTCGTCAAATAATTGCTCCAACGTATCGGATTTCACCTGTAAATCTGGTCTACGGCCTTCATAGACAATTCGAACGGTAGCACCATCGTTAACCGCTTCTTGAATGCCATACTTATCAATATATGATCCAAATGTACGTGGTGTTGACTTATCCTCTTTCTCAATCGGAGTACCAGTAAAACCAATAAATGCCGCATTCGGTAAAGCATGACGCATATTTCGTGCAAAACCTTTATACTGACTACGATGTGCTTCATCAGCCATAACAATTACATTTGATTTTAATGTGAGAACTGGAAACTCTTTTTCAAGAACCAAAGCCGATTGCTGTGATGTATCGTTTAACATTTCCTGCTCTTCGTCATCACTTTGAAACTTATGTATTGTAGTCATAATAATTTGTGGTTGTGCATTTGAAAGCAATTCCTTCATTACACTAACTTTATCTGCTCGTACTGGTGTTGTAATGGTAGACAAAGTTCTAAGGAATGTTTGATAGATTTGCTTGTCTAAATCCACACGGTCTGTTACAACGACAATGGTAGCATCTGACAACTCTTGTATTCGCCTAATCTTCCTAGCTAGAAAAACCATAGTAAGTGATTTACCGGAACCTTGTGTATGCCAAATAACACCACCACGAGAAACCGAATCTCTTCCATAGATTAACCGATCAAGTGCTTTATTTACTGCACGGAATTGCTGATATCTACAAACCTTCTTGATTTTTTTCGAAGATGTCGTATCCACTTCAAATAATAAGAAGTTTTGAAGAATGTCTAACAAGTTATTTTTCTCCAATATCCCCTGCAAGAAAACATTTTGACCGTTATTTCCTACATCTTCAATTTGTTCCTTAGTGTACGGATATGGATCTTTCCATTCTACATAATGAGTATATTGAGAACTTATAGTACCAATATAAGCTCTATATTTATTCAAAATCCCTGTGAAAAAGTTTGTATAGAATAAGCGAGGCGCACCTTCTATACGATCTGAATCTCTTAAATCCATGTAACGACGTAGCTGGTCAAAGGCAGCCTTCTTTCCGATATTTTCATTCTTACCCTTTTCAAGAAAAGGAGATTTACATTCTAGAACAACAACTGGAATTCCATTAATAAAGATTACAATATCAGGAATGATTTTTTCATTAGGTCCTTGAATGACAAACTGCCTTGTTACTAAGAACTCATTATTCTCAACATTTTCCCAATCAATAAACTTTACAGTGTGAAAATTCTTTTTTCCTGAACCATCTAGATCTTGATCAACGGCATATTTGAGATTTACAAGTGCATCATAAATTCGTTCGTTAATTTCTAACAAATTAGTGCCGAGCTGGTCAGCCCTTGATAAAAAGCGAATTACTTTGTTAAGATTCGATTCATTTATCCAAGGGTTAAATCGTTGAATCGATTTTTTTAATCGCTGAATAAGAATCACTTCATTCAATGATTCTCGTTCGTTATGTTCTGGTGTTAATTTTTCACCATGAACAAACTCATAATCAAGCTTGTTTTGAAGATAATCTATGGCGGGTAACTCAACAAGCGTCTCTTCGTTTCCTAGATAAGTAGCCATAATAATCCCCCGTTATACTTTCACGCGAATTTTTCCAGTAAGAAGATTTTGTACTAAGCCATTCTTTAGACTTACTAAGCTTTCTTTATGTTTACTATATTGTTCAATTTGCTCATCAATCGATTGAAGTATAGAAGCTATTTTTTGCTGTTCATTTATTGGAGGTAAAGCAAATGGTATCATCTTAAATTCACTAGCCCCTACAATATTCTTTAAGGTTGTTCCATGAGATTTACCTGTCATTTGCTTATACATATACTCTGAGCTAAGTAGCTGTATGGCAAAATCTGATAGTAAAATATCTTCGTTTATCCTTAACCTTAGAAGAGCTTGATTTATTATACCCTTGGGGTAGGTATCATCTATGCGCGTTATTTTTCCAATAGTTCCTGAACAACTTATTATGAAATCTCCTGCATCTACTGAAAAATTAACCATTTCCTTAAATTTCTCTTCTGTAATAAAATATCGGAAGTTTTTGTTCCCTTCAACAATTGCGTGTTGCTGTTCATAAACTGGATAGCCACTTGTAACAAACACTTCTTTCTTTAAAGCTCCACCAAATGGCCCCCTTCTATATCCATTCTTTTTTTGCAAAACATCTTCTAAATATACAACTTCCCAACTGGTCGGTATCTCCCCAAGTTCTGTATTCTTAAATTCTGTATGTTTTATTCCCTTCGTAAGTAACTCTTGAATTAATCCTTTTTTCAATTTCACTGTTTTTTCTATTATCTGGTCAGCTTGTTCAATTTGTTCATCAACTGCAGAAAGTATTTTTTCTATTTTTTTCTGTTCTTCTAATGGAGGAATTGCTATTGGTAAAGCTCGTAATGCATTTAAACCAATTCTCAATCTAGTAGTTCCTGTGCTTTGCGCTTCTGCATTTCGTCTAAAATACTTACTATTAATAGCATACATTACAAACTTAGTGTTAAAACGCTCTTTATCAATTACTAACCTTATTCCATCTGATGCCATTACATACCTATCTTCAAGTGAAGGGATTATACACGCTCTAGCAACTGGATCAGCCATCTTTGCGATAATAATATCATTAGGATATATATTACAATTGGATAATTCATCAGCCTTTTCTTTAGCCCGAGTTTGGTGGTAATTATTGCCAATTATTGACATATCAAGGGTCAGAGGCATGTAAAAAAGAGC
>NZ_BAAKSZ010000058.1:0-6255 GCF_059698015.1 Oceanobacillus sp. NCCP-135
TTCAAAGGGTAAAGTTACCGTGTGGATTCGAACCACCTAGATTGTGCAACAGTGGGGCACGCCAAAAAATCACAGACATCTGCCTGTGATTTTGAATAAAAGAAATATCCCCATCTTTTAGATTAGGGTTAAGTTAGAATTGCTGTCTCCAAATAAAATAAGAGTGCCTTGCATTCACCAATCTTTGGGTGAATGTCTTAATTACACTTATGCAAATAGGTTTGCTTTTCCTATTTGCCAAAAACAAAGAAAGGTAGAACAATCCACCTTTCTTCACATTATATAATTGTATTTGAAATGAAGATTATTAAAAAAGGACAGACTTACCCCGTTTACTCTGTTTACACAAACAGAGTCTCCTGAACGTATTCAATTACTGGTTCAAGGCAGGGAAACGAAGTCTCATAGCGTGTGTCATTTTTTAATAATCCTCCTTATATTTTAAAAGTATAATGATTATTATAGAATTTGCTTTAATAAAAGTCAAATACGAAATTTTTTTGTTTAAAGAACTCAAAAAGTCATGCTATATTCATGAACTCTATCACCCGATAATCCGTTTCATCCCCTCCCTAATAAGGAACAGATACGTAAACAGGTGATGAAAAGGATGGAAATATTGCATTGGTGCAAATTCAATACCAAATACAACTTCCAACCGCTTCACACCCTGCTCATAATGCCATTTAGTTCCCAGATCTCCTACTTCGCCACCTGAAGGACTTACTGCCTGCGACTTTATCTCCACGTTGTAGTTTTTCTGGTTTTGTTAACAAATCAAACCCTACCTATCCCGAATTCATTCTTCTATATCCAAACTAAAAAAGTGCTCTTCTTTAATGAAAGAGAGTGTAGAGGGTGTTTCATTGTAAAAGGGACTTACTTAATGAAGTAGTTCAGTGTAAACTGAATTTATAGAAATTGAAATGAAATATGGATGAAATTTGAGATAAAGCGTACTTAAACAGGCAGAATACTTTAATTGGGGTGATAGAAATAGAGAGATTAATGTTGCAAAAGTATATAGACTATTCCTCAGATTTTAATTTTGTAGCAGGTCAAGTAACAAAAGATGGGACATTATTACTAATTGAAAGTAATTTACAAGAGTTGGATTTTTTCAGGCGTCCTGTACCAAAAAACAACTGGATAATTAAGCTGATTAAAGGAGCAAGTATAACAACAATGGAATTAAGGGATGTTCCTCTAATACCAACGGAAGTAGACTTATTTTCAGATGGTACTTTACTAATTGTACAAGGTCGTTGTTTGAAGGATGGTAAATACATCGAACGAAATGCAAGAAGATATAATCCTAATGGACAATTAATCGATGCATTTACGTTAGGCGATGGCATTAGTGATGTGCAAATTGACGAAACCGATACCATCTGGGTAAGTTATTTTGATGAAGGTATATTTGGAAATTTTGGATGGGATTGTCCTTTAGGGAGTGCTGGTGTTGTTGCCTATACAATCAACGGTCATCGGTTGTGGGGTGCAAGTGATTATGGAATTATTGATTGCTATGCACTAAATGTCGTGAGTTCAAAGGAAATATACTTCTATTACTATGATGACTTTTATCTCGTTCAACTAAATGAAAAGAAGGAATCAATTCGTTATCGTGTAAATAATCGTAAACATACATTACAGCAATTTATGTTGGACGAAGAAGGTTTAATTGGTCAAATAGATAGGAATACGATGATGCGTTATCGGAAAACAATACGAAGCTATACTCCAAAAGGAAAACTGCAATTAACCGATGAAAAAGGCAAACGTATCATTGGGCCTGTGTTTATGCGAGGATCGTTTCTTTATGCATATGGTAATGATGGGATATATAAAAGGAATTAGCAAAGCGTTAATAGTTAAACGACAACCCCTGTAAACGGATGGTCGTTTAACTATTTTTGGATATACACTCAAGTACTTAGCTCGTCCCCACACTTATCCATCATTGGCAGCGTGTCACCAATGCATCTTTTCCAGTAAGGGCTTGAGAAGTATCACATTATATTTAAAAAAATCGGTCAATCACATTTTGCGGGGAAGGTTGGTTCAGTTGGTTTATTCGAAACCGGTATAATGTGTTTTTAAAGAAACAGAACTATTAATTTCCCCGTACTTTGTGAAAGATCCAAAATAATTATATTTTTGGCTCCATATTACCCGAAACAACTTCTCTAATATGGTCAATAGCCGAAGGATCTTCAAGTCCGGTCACATCACTTGCGACTTCGCCTTTTAGTTGTACTTCTTTTAAAAGTCGTCGCATAATCTTCCCGCTGACGGTTTTTGGCATCGACTCAACAAAAAAGATACTTTGAGGGCGTGCTAATTGACCAATCCCTTTTATAATACTTTGTTCAATTTGCTTTTTCAGATCATTGTCTCCGGTGAATCCTTCAGCTATTGTTGCAAAAACGACAGGAACCTCACCCTTGATTTTATCCGGGGCACCGATGACTGCAACTTCCGAGACCCCATCGCATTCCAGGACTGCATTCTCAATTTCCATTGTACTTAAACGATGACCCGAGACATTAAAGGCATCATCCGAACGTCCCACGACCCAGAAATATCCATCTTCATCCTCTAAAGCAATGTCACTCGCGTAATAATTCCCTTCCACCTGGCTGAAATACTTTTCGTAATAGCGCTCAGGTTCCTTCCAAAGTGTACGGCACAGCATTGGGAACGGTTTTTTGATTACTAAATTCCCAAGTGTACCTGTTGGAACAGGATTACCTTCATTATCAACAATGCCCATATCAGCTCCCAAAAATGGAACACCAGCAGATCCTGGCTTCATAGGCGTGAGCCAAGCAGCTCCTGCCAATGGAGTTCCCGCCGTTTCCGTTTGCCCCCATGTATTATTGACACAAATATTACCCTGACCAAGTACATCGTTCGTCCAATGCCATGTATCAGGATCAAACGGTTCCCCAACCAGCGAAACGACATCGAGACAGGATAGATCATAAGGCTGAAGTGCTTTTTCCCCAAGACTTCGAAGCATCCGTAATGCAGTTGGAGCTGTAAATAACTTGTTTACTCGATATTTATCGATAATTTGATAAAAGCGATCCTGTTCTGGATAGTTAGGTGCCCCCTCGTAAACGACTGTCGTGACCCCGTTCGCCAATGAGCCGACGACTCCCCAGATGTGCATCGTTAACCAACCAACGTCCGCTGTACACCAAAAGACATCATCAGGGCGGTGATCCATATGATATTTAGCATAGACATAGTTTTGTACAACGAAAGCCATGCCAGCATGAACAACTCCTTTAGGTTTTCCCGTTGTCCCACTTGTATAAAAGACAATCCCAGGCTCATTTGCCTCAACATGAACAGGCTCAAAGTGAATAGCTGCTTTTTGTCGTTCTTCATGCCACCAGTAATCTCTTCCTTGCTCCATCGACGGTTTCGTACCCAGACGGTCAACGACAATCACCGCATTAACACTGGTAATTTCATCAATAACATGATCCACTTTTTCCTTAAGCGGTATTACTTTTCCACGCCGCAAACTAGCATCAGCAGTAACGACCACTTTCGGTTCATAACTGGATAGTCGATCCTTTAATGATTGTTCGGAAAAACCGGAGAAGATCGTGCTATAAACAGCCCCCAATCGAAAACAGGCAAGGATTGCAATAAACGACTCCGCAAGATTAGGAAGATAAATGGCAACAGGATCACCCTTCTTCACTCCCATAGACTGAAGAACATTGGCAAATCGATTCACTTCTACTAGTAGCATCCGGTAAGTATAAAAGCTCGATTTCCCATCTTCCCCTTCCCAAATCAGTGCAGTTCTATTACCCGCTCCATTTTCGATATGCCGATCTAATAGATTGTAGCAAGCATTACTAATGCCCTCTTGGAAAAACTCAAAATCTGGCAAGCTACCACTAATCGTTTTTTTCCACGGTTTAAACCAATGCAGTTCTTCGGCAACATTATTCCAAAACGATTCAGGGTCTTCCTGCGATTGCTTTAGTAAGGTTTGAAAAGCCTCACTGCTCCCCATTTCGGTTGACTCCTGCCTCGCCTTATCTGGGTAGACAATCGTACTATTCTTGATAATATCTTGAATTCCTCCTACATCTGTACTCAATCGAATCTCCTCCTCTATGAAATGTTGTTCCTTTGTTTAGAAATTACGTTTTACTATTTGATTCTCACTTGAAACCGCTATCATTTTACTGAACATAACTTACTGAAAATATCGATTGTTATGATAGTAATAATTACAATATATCGATTACTGAATGGATTGTCAATGAGTGGATTCATAGATCTTCCAGCTGCATGTTAATCAAGGGATTAGGGGCATTTTAATATTAATTCGAAGCTGATCTAAAAATCTATTTGCTGCATTAGAAAACACTTGATGTTTTTTCCAGATAATATTTAAACCAGCCTTTAATTCGGGGTTTAATGGTTTAAAGCAAAGTTTGCTATTTCCTGAAGTGTTAATAAGTTTATCTAAGCATAAGGCATAGCCAATATTTTCTTCAACCATTAGTGCAGCATTATAAAGCAAGTTATATGTTCCAACAATATTTAATTTCTCAATATCCTGTCCAAACCATCCCGATAGCTCATTACTGACAGCAGTTTGACGGGAAATTATTAGAGGTTTCTCTATTAAATCGATTGGTTCAATAAATGGTTTTTCTGCCAAAGGGCTATCTTTACGCATTAAAACTCCCCAACGATCCGTAGCTGGTAATTTTATATAATCGTATTTTTGCTTATCTTGTGGTTCTATTACGATACCAAAGTCTAATAATCCACTATCTAACCTGCTAGTAATATCATCAGCATTACCGCTGTACAAGTGAAATTGAATGTTTGGATAGGATTGAATTAATTCTTTTAAAGTTTTGGCAATAAAGTGCATAGCCTCTGTTTCACCACCACCAATATGAATTTCACCACTAATGCTATCAGATGAATCGTTAAAATTGGCTTTTGTTTTATGAACTAACTCTACAATTTCTTTTGCTTTTTTTAGCAGGAATATCCCTTCATCTGTTAGGGTGATTTTTCGATTCCCTCTTATAAATAAAACAGCTCCTAATTCCTTCTCGAGATCCTTTAATTGCCTTGATAACGTAGGCTGGGACAGATGCAGGTACTTCGAAGCAGCCGAAATATTCTCTTCATTCGCAACAGCAATGAAATAACGTAACACTCGGATTTCCATGATAATCTCCTTAACAAAGTATGCGTAATAAGCATAGCAAAGCATTTGATATAAGCATTTGATAATTTAATCATATCATTCTATGATTAAATTAGAAAGACGCAAACCCATTATCTCATCAAGAACAGTCGAAGCAGAGTTATGACAAGAAGGCTCTATTAATAACCAAAAAAGGGCAGGTGATTCTGACAAATGAACATGAAAGAGTTTATTGAATTTTGTAAAAAAGGAAATCCAATTGCAGGTGAAGACAAAGAATTACATGGATTATTAACTCAATGTAGTTATGAAGCCCAAAAGATAACGATGGAATTGAATACATCCTATCATTCCAAAGAAGAAATCGTAGGGATTTTTAGGGAACTGACAGGTAACCATATTGATTCATCCTTTATGTGTTTTCCTCCATTTTATACAGACTTCGGCAAAAATATAACGATTGGTAAAAACGTGTTTTTTAATACGGGATGTTCTTTCCAGGATAGAGGAGGAATTCGGATAGGCGATGGTTCATTGATAGGTATGAATGTTACGATTGCTACACTTAATCATGGGTTATCCTTAGAAACCAGAAACACAACACACCCCTCTCCAGTTACAATTGGTAAAAATGTATGGATTGGATCAAACGCAACCATACTACCTGGTGTGACAATAGGGGACAACTCTGTTGTTGCAGCAGGAGCAGTCGTCACTAAGGATGTCCCGAAAAACACTGTAGTTGCAGGAGTGCCGTCAAAAGTTATTAAAAAATTAGTACTTATCTAAATTAATTTTGTATTTTAATATAATTGCACTAAAAAAGGTTGTTCAAAAGCAAAGGAATGATTCTAATCATTTCTTTGCTTTTAGTATTCCATCAGGCATTTCGTGGGGAATTAATTATATACTGATATCCACAGCCTTGCTTACAGTGTAAAAACTTCTGTCAAATTACCATATGTTATACTACTTTTATAATAATTAACTTAAGTTTCGCACCTTGATAACTTAATAAAAAGAGCCTTCTTAAATAAGATAAAAAGACATAA
>NZ_BAAKSZ010000059.1:0-6025 GCF_059698015.1 Oceanobacillus sp. NCCP-135
AAAGTAGCCCCTCTCATGCGAGAGGGACTACAAAAAATTATTTGGAAGTGTCCCGAGTCCTGTATTAACAAATTTAAGATAGAACTGATTGCTATTGGTAATGGAACAGCTTCACGCGAAACCGAACAGTTCGTTTCAGATGTAATAAGCAAAAATTCACTTGATATTCCTTATATTATTGTGAATGAAGCTGGGGCAAGTGTATATTCTGCATCACAATTAGCACGTGAGGAATTCCCTGATCTGCAAGTAGAGGAGCGAAGTGCGGCATCGATTGCTCGTCGAGTACAAGATCCACTGGCAGAACTTGTGAAAATTGATCCACAATCCATTGGTGTTGGCCAATATCAGCATGATGTCAGTCAAAAAGCACTAAATGAATCACTTTCCTTTGTTGTTGAAACAGCAGTTAACCAGGTAGGTGTTAATGTTAACACGGCATCATCTTCTCTATTGCAATATGTAGCCGGGCTAAGTAAAGCGGTAGCTAATAATATTGTAAATAAACGAAATGAAGAAGGGAAATTTATCAATCGCAAACAATTGAAGAAAATACCAAGACTTGGTGCAAAGACGTATGAGCAGGGGATTGGATTCCTACGAATTGTTGATGGGGATCATCCGCTCGATCGTACACCAATACACCCGGAAAGCTATGCTCATACAGAAAAACTACTGGAAATGCTTGCGTGTGAGCTTGCAGATATCGGTTCAGAAAAACTGCGTGAGAAAATAAATACTTTAGACAAGAAGGAAATGGCTGCTAGTTTGGAAATTGGGGAGCCGACATTAATTGATATTTTGAGCGCATTGAGTCGCCCTGAACGTGATCCACGTGATGACTTTCCACAGCCGTTATTAAAGCAAAACGTTTTAGCATTAGAAGATTTAAAGCCCGGTATGGAAATGCAGGGAACAGTAAGAAATGTTGTTGATTTCGGGGTTTTTGTTGATATTGGTGTTAAACAGGATGGCTTAGTCCATATTTCAAAAATGGCTAATAAATTTGTTAAACACCCAATGGATATTGCGTCTGTGGGTGATGTAGTAACGGTGTGGGTGGAACAAATTGATGTAAAAAAAGGCAGGGTCGCATTATCTATGGTTAAAAAAGGAAAATAATGTAGTAGGAAAATACAGAAGTCCTAAATAGAAATGGTAACACAGGAGTCTAACCGAGGCTTCTGTGTTATTTTTGCTTCGGATATGAATAAAAATCATGATTTGTGTATTAATTGCAGAATCAGCCACATCTAGCTCCAGCGCTAAAGCCATGGCAGGCTCCTTTTGGTGTGATGAACGTTAGCGCAGTCTCAGAATGCTCCAGTTTGTATATTTCTAAATTGCTGCTCAGCAATTTCCAAAAAGGCTATTTTAGCATATAGTAGGACTGCGCGCTGCTTGTCCCACTGAATCATAAAAAGACGGATTTTAGATGAGATAAAATAAAAAGAAAGACTGCCATTTTGACAGTCTCCGATATTGAGATTATTCTATTTTACTTGCAGCAACTTCTGCTTCACTTATTGAAATACCTAGTGCTTTCGCTACACCTTCACCATAAGCAGGATCAGCTTTATAGCAATGAGCAATATGGCGAAGTTGAACTTCTTTCGTAGTACCTCTCATATTACGCGCAGTATTTTCAAATAATCTTTGTTTTGCATCAGGACTTTGTAGGCGGAATAACTTTCCTGGTTGCTCAAAATAGTTATTATCATCTTCCCGGAAATTCCAGTAATCTGCAGCTCCATCGATTTGCAGAGATGGCTCTTGGTATTCTTGCTGATCTTGAAGCTCACCATAGCTATTTGGCTCATAGTGTGTTAAACCCCCCTGGTTACCATCAACACGCATTGCACCATCTCTGTGATAGGGATGGAAGTTTTTGGCATTTTTAGGGTAGTTAACTGGAACCTGCCAGTGGTTCACACCTAGGCGGTAGCGTTGTGCATCTCCATAAGAAAACAGTCGTCCTTGCAGCATCTTGTCTGGTGAAAAACCGATACCAGGTACAATGTTAGTTGGCGCAAAAGCAGCTTGTTCAACATCTGCAAAATAGTTTTCAGGATTTCGGTTAAGTTCGAACTCTCCAACTTCGATTAGTGGGTAGTCTCCTTTATACCAAACCTTAGTTAAATCAAATGGGTTGTCTTTACTATTTCTTGCTTGTTCTTCAGTCATTACTTGAATGTACATTTTCCATTTAGGGAAGTTGCCGTTTTCAATGGATTCATATAAATCACGTTGATGACTTTCACGATCCGCTCCAACGATATCCTGAGCTTCCTCGTCAGTTAAATTCTCGATACCTTGCTGGGAGCGCATATGGAATTTCACCCATACTCGTTCATTATCAGCGTTAATCATGCTATACGTGTGACTGCCAAATCCGTGCATATTGCGGTAACTCTTTGGAAGACCACGATCACTCATTACAACGGTAACCTGATGCAATGATTCAGGAAGACCTGTCCAGAAATCCCAGTTATTTTGAGCACTGCGCATATTCGTACGAGGGTCACGTTTAACTGCGTGGTTTAAGTCAGGGAATTTCTTAGGATCTCTCATGAAGAATACAGGTGTATTATTCCCAACTAGATCCCAGTTACCTTCTTCGGTATAGAACTTTAATGCAAAACCACGGATATCACGTTCCGCATCTGCTGCACCACGTTCGCCAGCAACAGTTGAGAAGCGAGCAAACATATCTGTTTTCTTGCCAACCGCTGAGAAAATGTTAGCTTTTGAATACTTTGTAATATCATTAGTTACAGTAAAAGTCCCGAATGCACCAGATCCTTTCGCATGCATACGACGCTCGGGAATAACTTCCCTGTCAAAATGAGCCATTTTTTCAAGGAACCAGAAATCCTGCATTAATAACGGACCTCTTGGACCAGCAGTCATCGAATCCTTATCGTTTGGTACTGGAGCACCGAATGCAGTAGTTAATTTCTTTTTATTTTGATTGTTTTTTTCACTCATTAATCTATCCCTCCAATTTATTAATTCTATCTATTATAGTACCATAGTAACTATAGTAATACTAGATTAAATACAATTATTATAATATCATAGTCGTTATAATAATGCTAGTTTGAGAGGTTGGGTTTTAAAGAATTTAGTGCGTTATTAAGATGAAAAATTGTCTTTTTTACACGGATAAGAAGATACAATTTTTTAAATAGGATAGTATAAATGCATCTGAAACTTGAAGTGTTAAAACTTGAATATTAGCTTCGTTGTCTGATGATGATTTACTGTAATAGATTTTATCTAATACATATTTTTAAGGGCAATTCTATATTTTTGATTATCATTTGTAATTCCTAATTGATAATATGTTTCTCGAAGGCATTTCTTTAAGTTGACTGACAATAGTTTCTTATATAATGTGGTAACGTTTCTTTTTAGATTTGCATAATTATTATTACACAAATAAGTTTTTGGAGAATTGAAGTAGAACTTTTAACGAATTAATAGGGGATATATGATAAAATATGATGAATAGAATTCGGAATAAAACGATTATAGATTAAGATCTAAAAGGCAAAAACAGAACAAATAAAAGTTATAACAATCAAGATTTCATTATAATTATCTAGTTAGATTTCATCCTATTTATTACAGAAACCCCTGTAATACCGCTATTACTAAAATTTGAAAAAAGATACGACTATAAAAATTATTTAATATGATCTGAGATCTGGGAAAGTATATAAAAGGAAGTTATTAACATGAATTCTTTTAAAGAAATAGAACTATATAAACTTGTAAATCATCTTTCGTTGAAATATTTTAAAAAGCCGTTTAGACATAATGTTCATTTTAATTATCGTTTACGTACAACGGGAGGTAGATACATTCCTGGAAAGAAAACAATTGAATTAAATCCCAAATATGTAACAGAAATGGGTGGAGGTGAATTTATAGGAATTATTAAACACGAACTATGCCACTACCATCTTCATATTGAAGGAAAGGGTTATAAACATCGAGATAAAGATTTCAGGGAACTACTAAAGGTAACGGGATCTCCGAGGCATTGTAGGTCATTACCTTCACAAAACATTGAATATAATTATACATATAAATGCAAAAAATGTAACCAGGAGTATAAACGAAAGCGGAGAGTGGATTTGAAGAAATACCGATGTGGGAAATGCGGGGGAGAATTGATAGATAGTCATGAATGATAAGTGAGATGTAAATTTTTTATCAAAATTCATTGACGAAATATGTCATCCATGTTAAATTAAATAAGCTAATAAATTCGAATGAAAAAGTAAGTATTTTTTTTGAAAAAGAATTGACAACATATTATATTTATTGTAATATATTTCTCGTTGCTGTTATTTAACTTGTGCAGAGCTATGAACGAAACAAGGTACGTTATACGATGATATGATTGATTAAAATTATTTGCGGTAACTGACTGCGAGCATCATTGAAATAACTTTCGTTTGCAGGTCTGTGAGAAAAGACACTGTCACCGAAATCACTTGCAACAAGACGAGCGTAGTATGTTAGATTATATTACCTAGAATAACTTATTTTAAATTATTCCACAGTAGCTCAGTGGTAGAGCTATCGGCTGTTAACCGATCGGTCGTAGGTTCGAATCCTACCTGTGGAGCCAAATGGAGAAGTACTCAAGTGGCTGAAGAGGCGCCCCTGCTAAGGGTGTAGGTCGTGTAAGCGGCGCGAGGGTTCAAATCCCTCCTTCTCCGCCATTTTAAATGGCCCGTTGGTCAAGTGGTTAAGACATCGCCCTTTCACGGCGGTAACACGGGTTCGAATCCCGTACGGGTCATCTTCCTTTTACTATAAAATAAAATTAGGTTGGGTCCGGTAGTTCAGTTGGTTAGAATGCCTGCCTGTCACGCAGGAGGTCGCGGGTTCGAGTCCCGTCCGGACCGCCATTTGTTGGGCTATAGCCAAGCGGTAAGGCATCGGGTTTTGATCCCGTGTATCCTAGGTTCGAATCCTAGTAGCCCAGTCATTTTTTGTTTTTGTGGAAATAATTCCTTAAATCTAAAATTTATGGAATTATTTATAAAGAAACATATGTACTTATTCATGATGAGCCACGATTAACCTCGATGCATTAAACATCCTTGAATACTCTAGAAGAAGCAGAGATCATACAATTAACGTTCTTAAATAAAATAGTACACTTCAACAGTATGAGCCATTAGCTCAGTCGGCAGAGCATCTGACTTTTAATCAGAGGGTCGGAGGTTCGAATCCTCCATGGCTCACCATTATAATAACAACGAGCGGGTGTGGCGGAACTGGCAGACGCGCTAGACTTAGGATCTAGTATCTTCGGATGTGGGGGTTCGACTCCCTTCACCCGCATTATAAAATCATTGTGGTTTCACGCAATTTTTTTGGATTGGTGGTTTAATTTTTAAACTATGCGGTCGTGGCGGAATGGCAGACGCGCTAGGTTGAGGGCCTAGTGGGTGAATAACCCGTGGAGGTTCAAGTCCTCTCGACCGCACTATTTTAACTTGCAAAAGTAAAATCAATATGTTATATTTAAAAACGTTGCTCTTTAAGCGCTCGTAGCTCAATTGGATAGAGTGTCTGACTACGGATCAGAAGGTTAGGGGTTCAACTCCTCTCGGGCGCGCCATTACTTCGGGAAGTAGCTCAGCTTGGTAGAGCACATGGTTTGGGACCATGGGGTCGCAGGTTCGAATCCTGTCTTCCCGACCATTTAAAATGATTACTAATTAACATACCATTCGATAAATTGTATTAAACTTAATGCGGGTGTAGTTTAGTGGTAAAACCTCAGCCTTCCAAGCTGATGATGAGGGTTCGATTCCCTTCACCCGCTCCAAATTATTTACTGTGGGCCTGTAGCTCAGCTGGTTAGAGCGCACGCCTGATAAGCGTGAGGTCAGTGGTTCGAGTCCACTCAGGCCCATTTGCTTCAAAAAAAGCAAGAGCTAATTGCGAAGTCTCAAAGTGCAAGTGTCCCAAGGTGTTAAGGACAAGGCTAATTTTATTT
>NZ_BAAKSZ010000060.1:0-4025 GCF_059698015.1 Oceanobacillus sp. NCCP-135
AATTAATTAAAGCCTTCAAACTGTTGATAATAAAGGAATTGGAAATTTATGTCACCAAACTTGGGCTTTAGATGTATAAATCTTATAGTCATTTTCAAACTTTCCTACTCCAATATTTTGCAACTGAATTATCCTTACTCCAGAATCAGTGTAGTCACTTTTTTTTAAGTCAGAACCAAACGGACCACCAGTAAAACTATAATTTTGATTCTTATCAGCAAGTTCATCAAGTTTATGTACAACCCAAGTAGAAGGGATTTTCCCTATTTTTGTGTCCTTAAATGTTTGCATCATTTATTACCTCCTTTCCGCTAAATTTCACTTAATCCAAGCATTTTTAAGTAACTATTTAATACCTTTTCATTTTTTGTATATTTCTCTTTTATTTCTTTAATTTCTTTTACTACAGATTCAAGATCTATTTCTTCTTCCTCAACAGAAGTATCTACATAACGACTAATATTCAAGTTATAGTCACCAATTCTTATTTCTTCTAACCCAACAACCGATGCATATTTTTCTACATCCTCAAATCTATTAAAAGCATCAACAATTTTTTTGATATCTTCTTCTCGAAGTTTATTCTTATTTCCATCTTTAATAAACTCCCGACTAGCATCTATAAACAACACTTTATTTCTACGTTCTACAGGCTTATTCTTATTTATAATAATTAAAGCAGCTGGAATACTTGTCCCATAAAATACATTAGAAGGTAATCCAATTACCGCTTCTACAAGATCATCTTTTAAGTATCCTTTTCGAATTTTCCCTTCAGAGCCTCCACGGAATAACACTCCATGAGGAACTACTGTGCCTAACTTCCCTTTCTGATTCAAACTAGCTACCATATGTGATACAAACCCTAAATCACCATATGACTTTGGTGGAATCCCATAAGAAAAACGATTATATGGATCACTCTCAGCCTCTTCAACTCCCCAATTTTTAAGGGAGAAAGGTGGATTAGCTAAAATAACATCAAATGTTTTGAGTACTCCGCCTTCCGTATGCATAGGATTTCGGATTGTATCACCTTTCCGTATATCTGCTCCTTTGGCAAAATGGAATAACATATTCATCTTACAAATCGCCCATGTACTTAAATTAATTTCTTGACCAAATAAGGAAACATTTCGGTCATTTCCACCATAATCTTTTATGTAATGCATTGACTCAATTAACATACCGCCACTACCCACTGTTGGATCGTATATTCGATCTCCTTCTTGTGGCTTTAAGATATTAACCAATACCTTTACAACTTCACGCGGAGTATAAAACTCCCCACCCTTAGTTCCACCGTCATCAGCGAATTGTTTAATGAGGTATTGATACGCATCTCCTAGAACATCAGGGTTCTCAAGATTCTCATATGCTAAATTGTGTTTATCAAATAAAAGTAGTAATTGTGATAGCTTTTTATCTGGCACACGTTCTTTATCGTTATAGTTTGCAGTAGTTAATACTCCGATTAGTTCAGCATTCTTTGGCTCATCTTCTAATGCTTTGAATGCCTTGTCCAATTCAGGTCCGATATTTAATGTAAGATTCTTTAATTTATCCCAGCGTGCAGCAGGAGGCACAAAGAAGGTCTCATACATTGTTGGTTCTTCTAATAACATTTCAACTTCTTCTAAGTCCATTCCTTGTGAAACAAATTCTTCTTTTTTCTTTTCCCGTTCAACTGAAAATTGGTCGTTCATTCGTTTTAGAAACATTAACCCAAATATGTAGTCTTTATATACAGCGGCATTTAATTCCCCACGTAAAATATCAGCCGCATCCCATAACGTTTTTTCTAGCTCTTGTAATGTCAACTTGCTCATTATGTAACCCCCAAAATTTTACTTCCTACTTAATAATATATCATATTTCCTATATTGAAGCCCTAGCAGTCAATTATTATGAGGGTAAGAAATATTAGTAAAATATTTTTTAAAAATATACTCAAAGGTCTTAAAACGTTAAAAACCAGTGGCTATAATGTTTAAGAAATTTACGGTTTAGGTAAATTACCATAATAAGCAGGAGGTCATTAAAATGACAATAAGAATAGTAAAAGGAAACAAATATCGGGTTATTTTCGATCAGGGTAAAAATCAATTTGGAAAGCGAATACTAAGAACCAAGGTGTTTAGTACATTAAAAGAAGCAGAAGAATTTAAAGCAAATTTACTACAAAACGGAGATACTCTTTTCAATAAAAGTTTGAAAGATAAATCTAAATACAACCAAATGGAAGCAAAAGAACCTTGGACCTATACCGAAGCGAAGCAATTTCTTGAGTTAGCCGAAAAAGAAAATAAGGATGTACTATATGATACTGTGCTTTACACTGGTTTAAGATTAGGTGAGGTTTGCGCATTATCATGGGAGGATGTGAACTTAACGGTAGGAACATTAACAGTTAAAAAATATATTGAACGCATAGGAAGTGGCAAATACAAAACTTTTACGTGCCGAATACCACGAACTGTTCAGTTACCAGCCCGTATTATTAATAAGTTGGCTACCCATATGAGGAAACAAGAACAATGGAAAATTGACATGGGTAATGCCTACAATAACGGGTACAATCTCGTTTTCCCCAACAAGAACGGTACTTTAATGAAACCAATTTCTTTAAATCACCAATTTGAATTACTAATTAAAAAAGCAGAGGTAAGGAAAATTTCCTTTCATGGATTAAGACGTACTCACAATTGATTCATGATACAAAAACATTAAACAAACCTTTTGTTAAGGAACGATTAAACCATCAAAATATAGTTTCAACATTAAAGGAGTATTAATTTACCTCTTATACCGTTGAAATCTTCAAAACCTCTTGTTTCAAAACAAGGGGTTTTATTATTAGACAATACATACGTTATAGGCAATTTAATTAGCGTTGCAACTAGACTTTACTATCCCTTTATATAAGTTTCCAAAAAGGAAAACAAAAAATATTATTTTTTTCTTCAGATACTTAAAATCCTTCATAACCGAGGCTATAATGTTTCAGAATTTAACCGGTTATTTCAATATCATTAATACAAGGAGAGCGAATCGATTATGGAAAACACAAATAAATACACAACTTGGGAATCATTACCAGACATTTTAACCGCACAGCACATTTCTGAATTTCTTGGGATTTCAAGAAGAAGAGTCTATGAGTTATTTAAAGTTCATGTTGAGTACGGAGGTATTCCAAACTATGAAATCGGCTTATCGAAACGGGTAGATAAGGCAGATTTAAAGCAGTGGATCATTAAGAAAAAAGAAGAAAAAAGAAGAAAAAAGAAGAAATTAAATTAAAAGACTGCATATTGAGTTGATGATGAAGGCCATTAATTTTTTAGAGGAATAGATCACCTTTCCCCTTACCATATTTTTCCAACTATAGAAGGAATTAAAACTAAAAATACGAAAGATAGCGAGGTTAACGAAACATTATGAAAGGACATTACTATAAGAGAGGTTGCAAGTGTGATGAAGAGAATTGCACTTGTGAGTGGTCATTTATAATAGATATTGGACGAGATCCCAAAACAGGGAAAAGACGACAACGTTCTGGAAGTCGCTTTAAATCAAAGGAAGATGCTGAAGTAGCAGCGGCCGCTCTACTTTCGGATGTAAAGCAAGGCAATTACATTAAAGAATCTGATATTATATTTAAAGATTTTGCTAAAGAGTGGTTACGAATTTACAAGGATAGGACCGGTGCAAAACCCGGCACTATACGTTTAAGAGAGTATGGAATCAATAGGTTATTGCCATATTTTGCTCACTTAAAACTTAAAAAAATTACAGAAGAAATGTATCAAGCAGTATTGGATAATCTTAAAAACCGAAAAGGCCAAAATCTTGCTAGATGTACAAAAGAAGGTATTCACACGACTGGAAAAATGATTTTTAAAATGGCTACTAGGAAAAAATTGATTAAAGATGATCCTACTGAATTTGCCTATATTGTAAAGATACACATTATTCCAGACACCTAATTTCAAATTAATTCGGTGGAAAATCTGAAGTAATGT
>NZ_BAAKSZ010000061.1:0-3312 GCF_059698015.1 Oceanobacillus sp. NCCP-135
CGGGCAAACGGACAAGAAAAAGATAATTATAATTTAGTAAATGCGACAACTATATTGACAAACACCGTTATATATCATTAATTCTATTAGTAATTACTGATTTTAATAAGGTACTTGAGTTAAGTTTACTTCAAGTTTTTTAATCCAAGAATATTTGTGGCTTACCAAAAGTAATTATTTGGCTTAAAATAATTCAACTCACTAAACAATCACAGCATATATCTTTAATATCAAAGATTATATAAAAGACCATTTCAGGTGAGAAATGGTCTTTTAAAGAAGGTATTTTCTTCAATTCCTTCATAGCTTCATATTATTCATCTTCTTCTATTGTAGCATCTATTCCATTTATATTCATAATCTTCCCGACTTCTTCCTCTTTCGGAAATATATAACACTCCCTTTCATGACTGCTTGTTGCCAACCAAACCTCACCATCTTTAAAGAAAGATAAGTCTTCTGGATGTTTAGGCATCTCCCACTCATATAAAGAATTAACAGTTTCTTTAATAATTCCTTTAACATTTTCGTCTTTAGTATGGTAATAATACACCTTAGCCGTTTGCCCTTCATCTAAAATGGTACTTGCCCATTCAGATTCTTCTTTCATTGTAACTAAAGCAGAATCAATTTTATTTAGGAATTTATCAAAACTCTTTAGAGAACCCATATCTTTTCTTAAAACCAAATGAAACTGATCGCAAATATCAAAACATAAATCTATTAAATCGTAATAAGTTTTTCCACTTGGATTTTTCTGCAATAATATCAATCTACTCTCCCCCCTTCATATAGATAATAAGTACATGACACAGTAAAAAACTTTCTTATTTTCTTGGAGCACCATAAAAAGCATGAGAGCCCATTCTTACTGATTTACCTTGTTTAACACTTTTAACTGGGTGATAGTGATAGTGTTTCCCTTTTCCATTTTTATCTATTTCTGCACCCACAGCTTTCCCTTTTGGACTAGCAGATTTCGCAATTGATTGAGCATTCGTCTTAGAAGTTGACCACGTATCATTACCTGATTTCAAGCGAGAAACAGCCTTAGTTCGGGACATTCCATTACCAATAAACAAACCTTTAGTTTTTCTAGTTGTTACATTTGATACATCAATGTTTTCCTTCGCTTTGCCAACATAATATTTAAATACACGCCATAGTCGCGTATCATGTTCACCAACTTTACGGGCTACCGCTGCAACTGGCATGTCAACCATCAACGACATTACATGATGTTCAAATAATAATGAAAGCCCTGCACCTGGTCGTGCCCAGTCAATGATCACGGTGCGTATTTTGCCACATGATTCACATTTAACGGGGGGCATTCTAGCGTGGAGCTGCGTTTGATATTGCCAAAGGTCAAGAGGTCTCCATGTACGGTCTTGATCTTGAATATCATGAACCTTACAGCCAGTCGATCCACAACTTGGACATGAAAATTCAGCGCCTTTTCTGTATTCAATATAAATATGCAAGGTATTTTCTTCTTTAGCTAATTCATGATGGAAAACATACCATGGTTCAGGTATTTCTAATGCAGATTGGAATACATTATACTTCTTTTCATAATCTCTCATAAGGCAAAAACTCCTTAGTATTTTAATAGTTTTTACCAAGTATGTACAGCTTTATGAAATTTTAAACTAAACACTAAATAGCGAGGAAGCAAGTTTCTTTAGAGTCCATTAATACTCCCCCTTCACCTAAAGTGGTGGATTGGCATGACATTTACGACATACGGGATAATAGGAATCATTTCCACCTATATGAATTTGTTCACCCGTATATGCTGGCTTTCCTCTATCATCTACACGTAAATTCATAATAGCCTTTCTTGCACAAAACCAACATATCGTTTTCATTTCTTCAATTTTATCTGCATAAAGCAAAAAATATTTACTACCCTCAAATAATTCATTTTGGAAGTCATTTTTAAGACCGAACCCCATTACAGGAATATCAAGATCATCAACAATTTTGGCTAATTGTAACACATGTTCTTTCTTTAAAAATTGTGTCTCATCTATTAGGATGCAATATGGCATTTGTTTACAATTCTTAACAACATCGTAAATATTCGTTTCTTCAAAAATAGGGTATGCTTCTCTTCTAAGACCTATCCTACTTGAAACATAACCACTCTCATCTCTATCATCAATTCCTGGGGTGAAAATTAAAACTGACTTATTCTGTTCTTCATAGTTATGAGCTACCTTTAATATTTCTATTGATTTTCCGCTATTCATAGCTCCGTATTTAAAATATAGTTGCGCCACATAAACCCACTCCTTAACTTTCGCTTTCTTTTTATATCCGTCTAATAGACAAGTTTGTAAAGATACACATTATTCCAACCAAAATCATGGGCTTTTGTTCAAATTAAGGCAGTTTTTTCATAAAGTTAAAATGAATAATTCCCTGTATTTTATGTATATTTATACCCAGCCCTTTTATAATTCGTAAGTAGTTTCGTTGCCTAACAGGTTGGCCTTTATGCTTTCCTTTCCAATTTAAGAAGATATAATCAATATCTTCTGTAAGTGCATCCAACCTTTCACCTCTTATGTATAATTCAATTCTTTCAGCTAATTCCCCACTTATTGGTAATTCCCTTTCACTAGTTTTAGCCAGTGCTTCGTTCTCGATATTTTCCTCTTTTTTAATATCAAGCCAGCCATCTTCTGAGTTAAAATTCCCTAGTTTAAAACCCAGTATCTCACCTATTCTCATACCTGTTTCTATACTTATTTCACATATTATTTTATCCCTTAAAGTTGGAAGAGACCCCCATATAGCATCGATATCTTCCTGACTGTACCACTTTAAATGATTTTGGTCTTTTTTGTATCTAAGTTTACTAACTAATGATTTATCTATTTCAAAATCCCAAATTTGTCCATAGAGAAACTTAGCCTTAACATTCTTTTTACCTTGCTTATTTGGTTTAACCCCATACTTTACTGGATTTTCATCTACTTCACCATTGTCCTCTAGCCATTCATAAAATTGTTTTATTATGGAAATACGTTTCTTGATTACATTAAAAGACAACGCACCTTCTATATCCGCTATTTCCTCTCAACTATCCCCATATAATAAACATTTGATATATCCCTCAATTATCGATTTACTCTTAACATCTCTATAATGAATATTTAATTTCTTTAAGTAACGCAGATAATCCATTAACTCATATGCATATGATGATCCTGTTTTATTACTATTCTTTCTACATGTGTAAAGCATCACTTTATTCCATCCAAAACAGACCTATTCTAATCAAATTCCTCCAGATGATTACTG
>NZ_BAAKSZ010000062.1:0-2983 GCF_059698015.1 Oceanobacillus sp. NCCP-135
ATGCGGGAAATCTGCACGTACGGTTTGATGAGAGGTCGGAGGGCGAAATCCCTCCTCCTACTCTACTTATAAAATGGTAACGTTCAGACTGAAATGCAACTGCTCATCAAGAAACAAATTTGGTCCATTTTATGGGCATGGCAGTAGTAATAGTCGTCTGGCAGTCCAATTATTCAATGTCAAAGGTTGTTGATGTGAAGCTGTTTTGAACCTTTAGGTATATGAAGCCGTTCATAAGGTGAACTGGGTATACCTAAACCTACCCAGTTCTCCTTATGAAACTGTAATAATCACATGAATATTTAGGTAAGCGAATATGTTGAAACCATCAAATGTATACTTGTATTTTTAATCTTTTACCATTACAGGAGTATGATTAATTCCTTTCATAATAGTTGCAATATTTGAACCTGATAAATCCTTACCTCATAGAGAAATGATTAATTCGTAACCAATAACAGTATCTATTGATGGTGTCTCTTACTCATATCTATAATAGATAATTAACTATGACTATGCGACATTCTTAGAAATGCTTAGAAGCAACAAGGTTTCCCACATTCGTTACTATTGATAGAAAATCACAGCAGAATTAACTGAAAGGCATATTTGAAAATATGTTCGTATCTATTGTTGGTAACGATTATTCGTAACTATAAGACTTTGTAATGGAATGATTTTTATGCTGCTTAATGACCTTTAAATTTTCAAAAGGCATTCCGAATAAATTCCGACCTGATACATTTAAAAATCCGAAAACAATATGCACTGAATTTGAATTTGATTAAAAGCAATTAAAACTCGGTAAAGAAACTTTCCAAAGGTTATTAGAATATGGAACAAATGAAGATATAATAATTTAAAAGTTTGGAGGTGATACAATGACGTTTTTAGAGGCATTGGAACTATTGAATAATAACAAAACCATAGGTGAGGTTGCATCTATGGTAGGTATCAAGTCAAAGGATTTAGAAAGAAAACTTGCAAATGTAGCAATTGAATATGATAAAGATGAAAATGAATATAAATACAGAGGCACTGCAGCAGAAGAGTCATTAGGAAGAAATATTAAAAATAGAATTGTAGTTTTATCAGTCGATGCTCCTTTTGTTAATAGGAAGGAAGATAGCCAAAAACGGAAGAGTGATGAGAAAGATATCGATATGGAATATATCATGTTCAAAGAATATCAAAAGGTTAATCATTCCTTATTAAAAGAGAAAAAGACATTTTTCTTAACAGAAGAAATGTATAATACAATAAAAACCCTTAGCACTAATAAATCTTTTAGGATTAATGCTTTACTAAATATCTTGCTAGAAAAGGGACTAGAATACTATAAGGTCGATTTAAAAACAAATAGAAATACAAGTGATTGATTAAATTGTGTATACTGCACAGCAAAGCCCTAGAAAAATTGATAAATCTAGGGTATTGTTGTGCATTTTTTGTTAATCCAGTTTTCTAACACCCACTAATTTTGCACCAGTTATTCTTGTACTCCTTTTTGCTGCTTTCACAAAAAGTATCGCAATTCTTTCATCCTTTGTTAATTTTATTCTCCTAATAATTCTATTTAGCATTTAGTTCCCTCCTATTTTTTCTATAACTATATGAGTAGGAAGATAAAATATGATAGGTATTTAAAAAGTTATACGTTTTAATCAAAGTTTCTCTACCTCACAGGTAAGATGTATTTATACTATAAATTATTTGAAAATAAAAACTTTAAGGTAACTATTAAAATCACAAATTTTTGCAGGTATTATATTTCAAATTGAACGAAGAGGAGGTAAAGAAAGACGATGAATCAAGGGTATGTAAAGTTATACCGAAAATTAATGCAAAGCACAGTTTGGCAGGATCCCCTTAAACTTAGATTATGGCTGTTTTGTTTGATGAAAGCCTCATATAAGAAACGTGAAGTATTAATTGACAATCAAACGATTCAACTCAATTCTGGCCAGTTTGTCACAGGTAGGGATTCAATAGAGAGGGAGTTTAATCGCGACATGCAGACAAAGTATCAAGTAAGTGGTAGAACGTTGTGGAGATGGATGAAGATATTGGAATCGAAGCGATATCTATCCATCAACTCAACTAATAAATATAGCATTGTTACCGTAATTGACTGGGATGTATTCAATAAAAATGACCAACAGATGTCCGAGAATTATCCTGCCAGTGACCAGAAGATGTCCACTAATAATAAAGAGAAGAACTTAAATAAATTAAAAAATAAATCAAATAGAAAACAATCAAATCTGTCTTTGTTAGAAGAAATTATCGAAAAGAGAAATATGAGAAAGGATGAGTTGGATTGACAGAAATAGAGGCTACTTCTATTTTTACAGAGATTGCTTTGGCTTATCCATTTTTTGAGGTTTCCGATGAAAAATTAGATTTTTGGATTAACCAATTAAAGGATATGCCTTATGAGCCTGTAGTGAATAGATTAAAAAAACACATTTATGCAAGTAATTATCCACCTACAATAAGTCAAATTGCAGCATTTGAAAGAGTAGAAAATTCTTTTTTAAAGAAGCTAGACGAAAGGAGAAACAAGTTGAAACATTATGATGATATCTAATATAGAGGCAGAGCAATCAGTACTTGGAAGTATATTGTTAGAAAGTTATTTAATAAAAGAATGTACACTTAAACCTTTTGAGTTTTACTTTGAAGAACATCAGATTATTTATAAGACAATGAAGAAGTTAGATGCTAATGAGGAACCTATTGACCCTGTTACGATAATATCCAAACTAGATTCCGATACAATAGAGAAAATAGGAAATGTTTCTTATCTGGTTGATCTTGTAGAATCTGTTCCATCTACAGAAACATTTAATTACTATCAAAAAATTGTAAGGGAGACATTCAAAGTCAGGAGGTCTATACAATTATGTAATTCATATTGTTTGCAGCCTAGACCGTTGTCCTGATAAAGAACTTTATAGCCAAAAAAGTTGTCATATGATTT
>NZ_BAAKSZ010000063.1:0-2937 GCF_059698015.1 Oceanobacillus sp. NCCP-135
CCATGAAGAAATATATTTATTTCAACATGGGGAGACTGGAGCGATGATAGCTTTGAAAAAGAAACAAGAGGTCATATTAATGCATTTTAGGGAGGGAAAATCACAGAGAGAAATTGCAAGAAAAACGAGAATAGATCGTAAGACGGTAAGGAAATACATCAAGGAGTATGAATCACAAAGGAAAGAACTAGAAAAGCAAGGTTCCGATGTAGATTCTGGGGAATTGATCCAAGCAATTGTAGAATCACCTAAATATCATGTGGGTGAAAGACCGAAGCGTAAATTAACCAAAGAAATGGAGGAAAGAATTAACGAATTATTACAAGAGAATGCAGAAAGGTTAAAAAGAGGATGGCGAAAACAATTAAAGAAGCCTGTGGACATACATGAAGTATTGGTTGATGAGGGTTTTGACATCAGTTACAGCACGGTTCTTCGTACGGTGCGGAAACTCATGGAAAAAGCTAAAGAAGCATACATAAAAGGTGTCTATCAGCCAGGTGATGTGTGTGAATTCGATTGGGGGGAAGCAAAAGTTTTTATTGATGGGAAGAGTCGGGTACTTCAAATGGCGGTGTTCACATCTGCCTATAGTAACTACCGAATGGCATATTTGTTCACCAAACAAAAAACGGAATGCTTTCAAGAGGCTCATGCTTTATTTTTTGACAAAGTAGCTGGTGTGTATAAAACAATGGTATATGACAATATGAAAGTAGCTGTCAAACGATTTGTGGGGATAGAAAAGGAACCAACGGAAGCACTTTTAAAACTATCACTCTACTACACTTTTGATTATCGCTTTTGTAACATTCGGAGTGGCAATGAAAAAGGACATGTAGAACGAAGTGTCGAGTATGTACGTAGAAAGGCATTTGCGTATAAGGACTCGTTTGAAACATTGGAAGAGGCAAATCAGTATCTCTTAGAGATTTGTGAAAAGCTTAACCGGAAGCCACTGACTGGAAAAAACTGTTCAGCAAATGAATTATTCAGCCAAGAACAGTCGCACCTTTTACACGCACTTCCAGCTTTTGATGCAGCTCGAACAGCCAATGTGCGTGTGGACAAGTATTCGACAGTGGTTATTGATCAAAATCATTATTCCGTTCCGGATCATTTGGTCAACAAAATCGTTAAGGCTAAAATCTATTCCAATCGAATCCAATGCTTCTATGATGGAACGAAGATCGCCGAGCATCATCGTTTAACGGGATTGCATGATTGGAGGATTGAATTAGACCATTTTTTAAACACATTAAAGAAAAAGCCTGGTGCATTAGCCAGTAGCATGGCTTTACAACAGGCAGATAAAAAAATTAAAAACATTTATGATACTTATTATAGCAAGAATCCAAAAGAATTTATAGAGTTGATTCATTATTTACAGGAAGGTGCAAGTTTAACAGATATAGAAAAAGGTATTGAAGAATTACGAAAGATCCATCCATCCCATGTGACGACAGATAAAATTAAAGTATTGTGTGCCAGGAATCAGGAACCATCTTCTTTCGTCTCCCTTGATGGAGAATCAAGTGATATCACAAATCATGCCAAGGAACATTTACGTGCATATGATGAGTTATTTCAAACCAAATCACTTGAGAAAAAGGAGGAAATTGCATGACCAAGAGAAATTGGAGCGAAGAAGTAGTTCAATTCAGCAAGGATTTAAGATTGCCTATGGTTCGGCAGCACTTCAAAGAATATGTTAAAGATGTATCCGAAAGAGATGGAACCTATGAGGAATTTTTAGCTTTATTATTACAAAAGGAAACAGATTCCAGACAGGAGACCGCAAGATATAACCGGATCCGACGTGCTGAATTTCCGTACAAAAAGTATCTTGAGGATTTATCCGTATTAGACTTACCTGAAGATGCCCAGAAGAAATATAAGCGTCTAAAAACGCTTGACTTTATTAAAGAAGGGCGAAACGTCGTTTTAGCAGGAAATCCAGGGACGGGAAAGACCCATATGAGTATTGGATTGGGAATCGAGGCGTGTATGCGGGGCTATAAGGTATGGTTTACCACCGTACCATTACTTATCAACCGGATTAAAGAATGTCGATCTGAAAGGACGCTGCGTTCTTTTCAAAATCGCTTCGAAAAATATGATCTCGTAATAGCCGATGAAATGGGATATATCTCTTTTGATAAAGAAGGAGCTGAGCTTTTGTTTACCCATCTATCATTAAGGGCAGGTCAGCATTCGACCATTATTACAACCAA
Source organism: Oceanobacillus sp. NCCP-135 (assembly GCF_059698015.1). Lineage (NCBI taxonomy): Bacteria > Bacillati > Bacillota > Bacilli > Caryophanales > Bacillaceae > Oceanobacillus > Oceanobacillus sp. NCCP-135. The sequence goes on from NZ_BAAKSZ010000063.1 coordinate 2,235, forward strand.
TCTGTCATTTGAACGCTGGGGTGAAATATTCCAAGACCCTGTGATGACAGCAGCAATGATAGATCGGCTCACCCATCAGGCCTATATCGTCAATATGAATGGAAATTCCTATCGTATGAAAGAAACAAAACAGTGGCTTAAAGATCAACAACTGGTTTAGTTCAAAAACGGAGCCCTTGAAACGGATGATGATATAAAAATACAAGAGGAATTTCTATCAAAACGGTTCTGTCTATCTCGGGAAAGTTTCAGAATACATGATCAAAAAACAAAGCAAAAAATGAATGAAGAAATACTGGACCTTGAAAACAAAATAGAAACCATTTATGAAAAAGTGACATGAAGGAGGCAGAATTGGATGGGGAGATTTTCAGTTAAAGAGGCAACGGAATTCTTTCGTTCTTCCGGTGCTGAATGTGATGAGAATTTAGTACAAGAATGGATGAAAGACACCAAAATAATGAATATAAGCCATGGAGTTTGTAAGAAGGATTTTATTCGCTTTGACATGTGGAACAGACAAAAAGGAACTGCATACGAACGTGGAATTAGTGATAGGGTAAGAATTGTAAGGTTAATTGTGGAAATCAATGACTTAAAAAAGGAAATAGTAGCGTTAACAAGGGAAAACGAAAGTCTGAAGGAACAATTAGAATTTATGCCTTCTTAATTAACATTTTAATTGCGATGGAATTCCCCGCCA
>NZ_BAAKSZ010000064.1:0-2128 GCF_059698015.1 Oceanobacillus sp. NCCP-135
TCCGGATGGCAAATGGCGATAAGATCGTCATGTTTTCGTGTCCTCAAAAATGACAAAGGAACTTACAATGAAATCAAATACAAATTCCTATAATACAGATGATACACCAATTGTCGCAGAGCTTCACCTGGTGAAATCATCTTTAACCATAGAACAAGTAAGCCGTGGGGAGCATGAATCCCTGTGGAATCAGCTCGTCCAGGATTACCATTACCTTGGGCATCAAAAGACTATTGGACCACGCGTGAAATACCTGATATGGCTTGGCGACCACCCCGTCAGTGCGATCAGCTTCAACCAGGCCGCATATAAGATGGCGGCCAGAGATCGCTTTATGGATTGGAAGGATGAAGAAAGGCAGGAGCATCTTGGCCACGTGCTCAATAATAACCGGTTTTTAATCCTGCCTTGGGTGCATATCAAAAATCTGGCTTCCCATGTATTAGCGTTATCCATTCGCCGTTTGCGGATCGATTGGCCTGCGATATACAACCAAACGCCATATGTACTGGAAACACTTGTTGACAGGCAGCGATACACCGGAACCAGTTATCAAGCAGCAAACTGGACCTATGTCGGAGAAAGCGGGGGATATGAAAAAGTTGGTAGGACGTACCGTTATCATGGAAACAAGAAAGCAATTTACATGTATGTCATCGAAAAAAACTTCAAAACATTAATAGGATGTACAGGAAGACCAGACCGGGTCCTCAAAAAAAACAAACCTAAACCCCGGGAGATGGTCAACGTGCAATTGCAAACCAATGATTGGAATGACCAATTGATGGAAGAAGCGAAAATAAAACATGTTGTGAATCAACTGCCTGAGATGCTCCAAAGCCATATGGTGCGATTTCAAGGTTGTTTTCAACGTCGTGAACAAGAATTCAACGGCAATATTTATGTGCAGGGACTCTTGAGCAGTCTGGAACGAAAGTCGATCGAGCCCATTGCCTTGGAATTGAATGAGGATCCAAGAGGTGTACGTAATCTCCAGTATTTCATGAAGGATGCCAAATGGGATGACCAGCAGGCGCTGGCAATCTATCAACAAGGGATCGCCGAGAAATTATCCCACCCTAGCGGTATGATTACGATTGATGAAAGTGGAAGCCGTAAAAAAGGAAACGAATCCGTTGGCGTCGCTCGTCAATATTGCGGCAATATTGGAAAAGTCGATAACTCACAGGTAGGCGTTTATGCCGGATATTCCAATCCCGATGGCGGATACGGTTTACTAGAATCCCGGCTCTTTATGCCGGAAAAATGGTTTGGGGACGATTATGCAGCACGAAGGAAACAATGCTTGGTTCCGGAAGATGTCTCCTATCAATCCAAACCGGAGATTGCTCTAGACTTGCTTCATGATATCGAAAGCTCTGGGCTGTTCCAAGCTAAATGGGTCGGCGTGGACAGCTTATACGGGAATAGTAAAGCGTTTCTAGACGCCCTTGCAGATCGATACTGGTATTTTGCGGATATTCATAACGATACACGCGTATGGCGTTCGGAACCTACATTTGAAGTTCCGCCATACAAGGGAAAAGGGCGTCCACCTATAAAAAAGGCACCGATAATTCCATCAGAAAAGGTATCAGACATCGCTGATGATTCAGCTATTCCATGGCAATCCATTTGTCTTGGCGAGGGTTCAAAAGGCCCTGTTTATGCAGATATCAAATGTATACGCGTCCACCGGGCATTCCAGCAAAAGGACAGCGGGGAATATGAAACCGAAGCCTGCTGGCTGTTCATTCAGCGCAGGATAGACGGGGGAACTCGATATTCTGTCAGTAATGCACCCGAAAACATAAGCCAGGCAGAATTATGCTTGGCATCGATCATGCGTTGGCCGATTGAACAGAGTTTTAAGGAAATGAAAGGGCAACTGGGAATGGATCATATGGAAGCAAGATCATGGCCAGCCTGGCATCGTCATATAATTCTGGTGTTCATTGCCTACGAATTTCTATTGAATATCAGGTTGCACGTAACAGATAAAAAAAAAGACCGATTTTATCCTTGAACATGGCACTCGATCTTGTCGTGGCGTCCCTTCGTGGAGATGAATCCTTTATACGTAAAACAATAAGGAAGATCGATTATCATTTAAGACGGAATGCGACCG
>NZ_BAAKSZ010000065.1:0-1936 GCF_059698015.1 Oceanobacillus sp. NCCP-135
CTTCAAAGGGTAAAGTTACCGTGTGGATTCGAACCACCTAGATTGTGCAACAGTGGGGCACGCCAAAAAACGCACCCATCTAGGTGCGTTTTTCTATTAATAAAAAATAAATAGACTATTCATGACACTTTGTGTAAAATGGAATTGTTGTCTGTTTTATACATAATTACACATGTAGAAGGGAAGGAAACATCCATGAAAAGTTTTGGATTATTAGCAAGAATAGTTGTAGCAATTCTATTGGGTATAGCCATCGGATCGTTTGCAAATGAATGGTTGATAAAATTATTCGCCACGTTTAATGGACTATTTGGTAATTTCCTAGGATTTATTATACCGCTCATTATCTTAGGGTTTATCGCACCGGGAATTGGATCCATGGGACGAGGAGCAGGCAAGCTTCTTGGACTGACTGGTTTAATCGCTTATAGTTCTACAATTATAGCAGGGATAGTTGCATTTTTAGTTGCAAAAAACATTTATCCAACATTATTAAGCGGACAGTCTCAGGAAGCATTTTCAGATCCGACTGAAGCATTAAGGGGCGGATTCTTTGAAGTTGAAATGGCACCTCTCATGGGAGTTATGACTGCACTTCTGCTAGCGTTCGTAATAGGTCTTGGCATTGCTGCAATTAAAGGGGATACATTACTCCATTTAACGGAAGATTTTCGTGATATCATTCAATTAGTTATCGAAAAAGTAATTATTCCATTACTCCCATTTCATATATTTGGTATTTTTGCAAATATGACATACGCCGGACAGGTGACTACAATCTTAAGTGTATTTGCTAAAGTTTTTGTTATGATAATCATATTGCATATTCTTTATTTAATTTTACAATATACAATTGCAGGTTCATTGAGTAAGGAAAATCCATTTGTGATGCTGAAAAAAATGTCACCAGCATATTTTACTGCACTAGGCACACAATCTTCTGCTGCAACTATTCCGGTAACACTTAAAAGGGCAAAAACCCTAAAAGTGCGTGAAAGAACTGCAGATTTTACTGTACCATTACTTGCTAATATTCATTTATCCGGAAGTACAATTACTTTGGTAAGCTGTGCACTTGCAGTTATGTTTTTGCAAGGAGATATGGCAACATTCAACTCAATCATGCCGTTTATATTAATGCTGGGTGTGACTATGATAGCAGCTCCTGGAGTTCCTGGAGGTGCAGTTATGGCGGCAATCGGATTATTGGAGACTATGCTTGGATTCGGACCAACCATGGTATCACTAATGATTGCATTATATTTAGCTCAAGATAGCATTGGAACAGCATGTAATGTTACCGGTGACGGTGCAATTACATCGATTACCGATACAATTAGTAAACGTAGAAATATAACGGAAACGGACAAAGCCCAAGCATTATAAAACACAACATTTATTTTATTTAGAAGCAGAAATAGCACATCAAACTATCTATTGATGTGCTATTTTTATTGGTTGGTATGTTTTTATGTTATATAATGAAGTGATTGGCGGAGGAAGAGCGAAAGATCCCGTTTATCATCGTATGTCCTGGACGGAACCGTATGAGATTCACTCCAAAGTATAAGATTTACTAAAATTTTTGCTTTTTAAGCAAAAATTAAGTTCATCTAAAAAGAAACACGATGAGCGCATGCAAATCGATGTTGACTTTGACCACAAGGGTATAAGTGCGACTAAGCCTCTGGTTCCCAATCGGCAAGTCTTCTTTATCGTACGGAGGTGAAGGAAGTCTGCTATGGCTTTAGCGTTGGGGCCGGACGTGGCTGATTCGGTTGCTTTGTTATCCACAGCCACAAAATTTTATAATTTCCTAGACAATAAAAAAGCTAAGAAGCATATACTTGCTTCTTAGCTTTTTTCGTTTGCCTGGCGGCGTCCTACTCTTGCAGGGGCAAAGCCCCAACTACCATCGGCGCTGGAGAGCTTAACT
>NZ_BAAKSZ010000066.1:0-1765 GCF_059698015.1 Oceanobacillus sp. NCCP-135
AGTTATGACGAAAAATACAGGTACTCGATATTCAAAAGAGATGAAAAAGGAAATCGTGGAAAGAATGATGCCACCAAATAATGAATCAGTTTTAAAACTTAGTAAGGATTTGGGGATTTCCGATGCGACTCTATACACTTGGAGAAAAGAAGCGCGAGCATTTGGCTATGCAACACCCGGAGATGCTAAGGTATCCGAAAAGTGGAGCAGTGAAGATAAATTCTTAATCGTATTAGAAACATACACAATGAACGAGGGAGACCTAGCAGAATATTGTCGTAAAAAAGGATTGTATAAAGAACAAATTGAGACCTGGAAGAAAACCTGTTTAACAGCCAACGGACGGGATCTAGCTCAAACGAAACAACTGAATCAAGAATTAAAAGCACAGAAAAATAGATCATATGAATTAGAAAAAGAATTAAGAAATAAGGAAAAGGCATTGGCGGAAGCTGCGTCATTATTACTTCTAAAAAAAAAGATCCAAGCAATCTGGGGGGACCAAGGGGACGAATGATCAGATATTCAGATCGCAAATTAGCGGTTGAATTAATACAAGAAGCAAACCAAAATGGAGTACGATTAGCCATGGCTTGTAAAGAATTAAATATTAGTGTTCGGACGTACGAGAGATGGGTAGCGGAGGGTGATGTAAAAGAAGATCAGCGTCCATTAGCGAAACGACCGGAGCCTAAAAACAAACTTACTATGGAAGAAAAAGAAGAAATTTTAGAAGTAGTAAAGCAAGAAGAATATGTGGATTTAGCCCCATCCCAAATTGTGCCAAAGTTAGCTGACCATGGAATCTACATTGCTTCTGAATCAAGTTTCTATCGTGTATTGCGGGAAGAAAACATGCAACATCATCGTGGAAAAAGCAAGAAACCAAGAAAAAGAATACCTGAAAGTCATATTGCGAAGGCGCCAAATCAAGTGTGGACCTGGGATATTACGTGGCTAAATGGTCCCGTCCTTGGATTATATTTTCGTCTATATCTAATTATCGATTTGTTCAGCAGGAAAATTGTAGGGTGGGAGGTTTGGGAAACAGAATCAGCGAAATATGCGGAAGAATTGATTAAAAAAGCAGTAATGAATGAAAAGATTCAAGGAAGACCCTTGGTTTTGCATTCTGATAATGGCAGTCCAATGAAAGCAGCTACATTTCAGGCAACGTTGGAACAGTTAGGTATTCAGCGATCTTACTCTCGTCCACGTGTAAGTAATGATAATCCTTATTCAGAGTCGATGTTTCGGACATTAAAATATAGACCAGAGTATCCGGAAAAGGGATTTGAAACACTTGAAGTTTCACGAAAATGGGTTACAAAATTGGTTGACTGGTATAATAATGAACATCAACATAGTGGAATCAACTTTGTGACTCCTCATCAATGCCATACAGGTGTTTATGTGGATGTGCTTCATCATCGGAACCAAGTATATGAGGCAGCAAAATTAAAACACCCAGAACGTTGGTCAAATTCAACAAGAGATTGGAGCCCACATCAATCAGTAGCACTAAATCCAGTGAAAGAGGATGAGAAGGGAAATTAAAGTAACCTACTGAGCCACAGCGCAGCTGCTTGCCATTGACTGTAGCACCCGATTCTTAGCAGGCGGTGGAAGGGGGCGGGGCCCCGCCAGCGAATGCTTAGAATCGAATTGTCCGTGTTACCATTAAATGCAGGTGAGCCTCTAGGCTTTTCTTTTAGCCAACCTGCAGTTCAAACTACAACACGGACAAAAGCAAAGTCAATGGTGG
>NZ_BAAKSZ010000067.1:0-1762 GCF_059698015.1 Oceanobacillus sp. NCCP-135
ACATTATTTCAGATTTCATCCTGATTTAAAGTGAAATTGACTACCTGTAATAATGTGCTGATTTACAATATTCTTTCAAAAGCTGATAAGAATGTAATAAGCTTTCTACTTTACCTAGAAACAAAATATTAATTATATCAACTGGTAAAAAAGGCTTCTCAGCAATATGTTGTTGAACTTTTAAAAATGCTTCATAATATTTTTCTATAAAGTATTCTGTATTATTTAATACATAATCGTTTAATGTCTTCAAAATCATTCTCCTTTATGTTAAAGCTAGCGAACTGTCAAATAAAATTGTAGTAACACCCCATGTCTTGAAAAAGAATGCTAAGTTGTTATGTATTACATTTTGCTTTTCTATTTGCCGACGTTCTGTTATAAAATAAACAACAGCAATTAGAAAAAGAATAGTTGAAGGAAATAAAACAATCCCATTCCACTCACCATTTAATAGGGTAATTGAATGTATTAAAGCAACTATAATAAAAAGGATAGAAAAGGTTTTCAAGAAAACATACCTCCATTATCACCATAAGGAGTCTATATTATTTTTGTTCAATTCTTCTACCGTTTAGCAAAAAAACTCGCCTAAATTTAGACGAGTTTTTTCTGTCAATCTATTGGTCTTTTTAATGGAACGCTCTATTACTAGCCAATGTTCCGATTATTTTTTTAACTTTGATGTAAGGTGTCTAAAAACGATTGCAGAGCTACAATCTGTTCATCATTCAATTTTTCGGCGGATAAAAGTAATCTTTTTAAATTCATATTAATTTCCTGTTGGTCATCAAAGAATTCAGAAAGCGTATATCCTAATGAATTACAAACCTTAATTAGAATATCAACTGGAATCATTTTTTGACCGTTTTCAATTTGTGTTAGATATGATTGAGATATGCCAACAGTATTTGCAAGATCAGTGACAGTTATATTATATTGTTTTCTTAAATATTTTATTTTTTGACCAATCTTGGTTACTTCCAAATTCATTTTAATCACCTAATTAATAGTCTTTATATTAAGCTATCCTTTATTGATATAAACAAGCAATAGTTTTTGGTAAATATTGTGAATAGCAATAAATTATTAGGGTATAATATTTCTATTAGTAATAAAACGCAATGAGAGGTGATAATAATGGCTTTATATCAAGCGCATGTAGAAATAGTCGGGACCAGACCAATACTCTTTAACCGATTTTCTCCAGAAAGCATTCCATTGGAGCGTAAGGAAATGAAAGGTGTTGCAGGTAATAATCCTGAAGAGTGGAAGAACACATATAGGACTACTAGTGATGGATACTTGTATGTGGATGGTAGTTATATTCATCGCTGTTTAATAAATGCTGCAAAGTTTACAAAAAGAGGATTACAAAGTACATTAGCAGCTACACTTGAAACTAAAAACGATATACTAATATTTGAAAATCGGAAAATATTAAATACCGAAGAGATTACAACAGATTCCAGTGAGGAAATTTATATTGATGTAAGAAGTGTAAGAATGTCTAAAACTGCATCAAGACATATACGCTATCGACTAGCTACTTCAAGTGGTTGGAAAACCTCATTTTTAATCCAATGGGAAAGTTCATTAATTAATAAAGAATTAATGGAAAGTGTATGTCATGATGCAGGTTTATTTGTTGGTATAGGTGACAATAGACCAAATGGATTTGGTCGTTTTGATGTTAATTGTTTGCAGCCTAGACCGTTGTCCTGATAAAGAACTTTATAGCCAAAAAAGTTGTCATATGATT
>NZ_BAAKSZ010000068.1:0-1440 GCF_059698015.1 Oceanobacillus sp. NCCP-135
AAAAGCCACCTTTTACCTTCTCACCAGGTGATGAAAAGGATTATCCGGTATTAGCTCACGTTTCCGCGAGTTATCCCGATCTTACAGGTAGGTTGCCTACGTGTTACTCACCCGTCCGCCGCTCGTTCCACAAGCATCACTCCCGAAGGAGTTCAGCTTGCTTCCCGCGCTCGACTTGCATGTATTAGGCACGCCGCCAGCGTTCGTCCTGAGCCAAGATCAAACTCTCCATAAAAAGTTTGAATAGAATCGACACCAATCCATTCTATCAATTGTCTTAGCTTTAAAAATGGATTTCAGGGTAATTCGTCTTCACCCAGATTATAAAATCTGACGTCCGACATCTTACCTCTGACATCTGTTACATACTGGTTGTTTTGTTCAGTTTTCAAGGAGCAAATTATCATGTCGCTCTCAAATCAGCGACTTTATTAATATAACACGCTGACTTGTTAATGTCAACTGTATATTTCATTTTTTTGGTGGAGCCTAGCGGGATCGAACCGCTGACCTCCTGCGTGCAAGGCAGGCGCTCTCCCAGCTGAGCTAAGGCCCCATGAAAATTTTATATGGTCGGGAAGACAGGATTCGAACCTGCGACCCCATGGTCCCAAACCATGTGCTCTACCAAGCTGAGCTACTTCCCGTAAATTGGCGCGCCCGAGAGGAGTTGAACCCCTAACCTTCTGATCCGTAGTCAGACACTCTATCCAATTGAGCTACGGGCGCTAATAATGCCGAGGGCCGGACTCGAACCGGCACGGTAGAACCTACCGCAGGATTTTAAGTCCTGTGCGTCTGCCAATTCCGCCACCCCGGCTTGGCTTGGAGCGGAAGACGGGATTCGAACCCGCGACCCCCACCTTGGCAAGGTGGTGTTCTACCACTGAACTACTTCCGCATTTTAAAATAATAAATGGTGCGGGTGAAGGGAGTCGAACCCCCACATCCGAAGATACTAGATCCTAAGTCTAGCGCGTCTGCCAGTTCCGCCACACCCGCAAATGGTGAGCCATGGAGGATTCGAACCTCCGACCCTCTGATTAAAAGTCAGATGCTCTGCCGGCTGAGCTAATGGCTCGTACTGCTAATAGGCACCATTCATCATAGAATGAAGATAATATTCGTTATAAAGTGGTGCCGGCCAGAGGACTTGAACCCCCAACCTACTGATTACAAGTCAGTTGCTCTACCAGTTGAGCTAGGCCGGCATTAAAATGGTGGAGGATGCAGGGCTCGAACCTGCGACCCCCTGCTTGTAAGGCAGGTGCTCTCCCAGCTGAGCTAATCCTCCGAGTACAATTTCTTTATTAATACATATGTTATGACAATATTTCGTGCATTTAAATGTATTAGTTTAAAATAAATTTTAAGCCTGGCGGCGTCCTACTCTTGCAGGGGCAAAGCCCCAACTACCATCGGCGCTGGAGAGCTTAACTT
>NZ_BAAKSZ010000069.1:0-1385 GCF_059698015.1 Oceanobacillus sp. NCCP-135
CAATAGAGCCTGTGAATGCGGGTGAGGAAGCCACTTGTGTAGCTTTAAAAGAGGTTTGATCATATGCACCTCCCAAACCCACATTTTACACTAAGTAATAAGAACCCATTTTAATAACAAAAGATTGATCAAAATGGGTTCTTATCCAGCAGATTTAAGTTTGGTTTTTTTAAAAAAAGATTGATTATTTCGGAAAGCGAATATTCCACTAAAGCACCCGTTTGCACAATAATCATTTATAGAAATCCTTTTCAATTCTGAAGGTTATCTTCAATCAATTCCAACATTCTGAGTGTGCAATAATATGAAAAACCTGCCACTGAATATGCGAGAGCAGTCATATAATCTTGTGTTGAATTAATAAACATTATAATTAATCCTCCACCGACCCCTGCTAAACTGTAATTTAACCATCTAATTCCTTTATTTATCTTATCAATCATTATTGATACTGGTACTCCGAACAACAGATAGACAGGTAAAGCAAAAATATAAACAAATAAGAAACCATCGAAGGAAAACGATATTGAACCATTATTTATGAAAATAATAGGAACTAAATTATATATGACGAAAAACAAAGATAGTACAAGTGGTGCTAAGAAAGCAGCTACAAATTTTCAAGCTATGCCCTCGTGTAGATAAAAGTCTACTCCTGTTGACTAATGTATTTATTGAGGTGTTCAATAAATACAGAAAACCTCAATCCAGTTTTATGATATTTTGATGTGTCGTTAAAAAGAGTCTGTATCCCCTGTCTGCGGCTATGAAATCGTATATTATCTCATCTGAACGATTATGATAGTAAATCAAATAGGTCTCTATCTTATTTATTTCCTCCTGTATCTCATTAGGGAGATCTATTATTATATCTTCTTTCTCTTTGATATGTACATCTATATTTTCATATAGGATCTCTCCAGTATCATCAACAATATAAATGTCTAAGTTTGAACTATAGAATGTTCCATTTATCCTTAACCTGTCCTTTTCATCCAAAACATCGACAGTGGGAACAGGATTATATTTTTCAATGTATTTTTCAAAGTCTTCTTCGGTAACAGTCATTGTATAGTTTTCGAGTATTTTAGTGTCTATATTTAGATCATCAGATGTAACAAAGTACCTGACTAGCTGAAGGCTTCGATTATCTAAAGGTTTCTCTTGATTGATGTCTTTTGGAAAGAAGGTTATTTCTTGACTTCCATTCTTAGAGTACTTTAAAAGCACATTTAACTCAGTTACACTTTCGGGTGGTGTAACTGTAACTACTTGTTTATAGCTTTTGCCGTCTTTTAATTTTATATCAACCTTCTCCTGTAAAGATACACATTATTCCAGACACCTAATTTCAAATTAATTCGGTGGAAAATCTGAAGTAATGT
>NZ_BAAKSZ010000070.1:0-451 GCF_059698015.1 Oceanobacillus sp. NCCP-135
TGCCACCTACGTATTACCGCGGCTGCTGGCACGTAGTTAGCCGTGGCTTTCTGGTTAGGTACCGTCATGGCCAGGTCAGTTACTACCTGACTTGTTCTTCCCTAACAACAGAGTTTTACGATCCGAAAACCTTCATCACTCACGCGGCGTTGCTCCGTCAGACTTTCGTCCATTGCGGAAGATTCCCTACTGCTGCCTCCCGTAGGAGTCTGGGCCGTGTCTCAGTCCCAGTGTGGCCGATCACCCTCTCAGGTCGGCTACGCATCGTCGCCTTGGTGGGCCCTTACCTCACCAACTAGCTAATGCGCCGCAGGCCCATCTGTAAGTGGTAGCTAAAAGCCACCTTTTACCTTCTCACCAGGTGATGAAAAGGATCATCCGGTATTAGCTCACGTTTCCGCAAGTTATCCCGATCTTACAGGTAGGTTGCCTACGTGTTACTCACCCGTCC
>NZ_BAAKSZ010000070.1:574-1383 GCF_059698015.1 Oceanobacillus sp. NCCP-135
CAAACTCTCCATAAAAAGTTTGAATAGAATCGACACCAATCAATTCTATCAATTGTCTTAGCTTTAAAAATGGATTCCAGGGTAGTTCGTCTTCACCCAGATTATATAAATCTGACTTCTGATTTCTTACCTCTGACATCCGTTACATACTGGTTGTTTTGTTCAGTTTTCAAGGAGCAAATTATCATGTCGCTCTCAAATCAGCAACTTTAAAAGCATAGCACACAATTCAGGACTTTGTCAATGATTAATTAAGAAAAAATTAATCTTTCAGTTTCGACAATATTTTTTTGTGGAAAATAATTATATCATTTCTATCAAGTACTTGTCAACAATAGAACCCCCAAAAAAACAACTACAATCTAAAACTGTATATCATTATTTTTTTGCAGTAAAAAAGTATATCCATATTCCTTTCTGCATAAGTGCATAAAGGAAAGCTTCGCAAGCAATACATCGCCGACGAAAAAGGACCTTTTCGTTGAACTAAGGCATCGCCAAAGTGCTTAGTGAATGCCAAGTTTTCTAACCGTTAGTACTTGAGTAATGCTTTTTTAACAGCAAAATATATATTACAGCCCGAGCTTAAAAAAGTCAACAGTTTTTTTACACTGAGCTTTTTGCGATGTGCCACTTTTCTAGTTTTACGAGCAAAAAAATAAAGGTTTTATTTTTTTGAAAAACTACATTTCCTGCCAAAACAGGATTAAATAAAGTTTTCTGAAAATAGCCACCTAAAAAGGGGCATACTTATCCCGTTATCCACAACTGTCTTTTTGAAATTCGACTTATCCACATGTGGGTAAACT
>NZ_BAAKSZ010000071.1:0-1242 GCF_059698015.1 Oceanobacillus sp. NCCP-135
ATTGTGAAGATGATTTTCTTTTCGTTTTGTGTCAAAGCATCTTTGTTATTGAGTTCGTTCACTAATCGCTCAGTTGCTGTTCGATGAGCTTGAATGTGCAGTGGATTTAATTCCACAATAATTTGTTCTTGCTGTTCTTTCACTGTTCCGCCCTGATTGGCAATAGCTCGCAGGACTTTACGGGTGTCCCGTGGATCCGAATAACAACGTTTAAACACATCCAGCAACATTTGCTCTGCATTATGCATCGCAATCCGTAATACATCCAGGAATCGTTTTCCCTCCAACTCCAACTCCAATTCCATTGAAGACGGATCATCCATCGCTTTAGGTACCTTTTCAGATAATGAGGACAATTCTTTCTTCCTTGTTTTGATTTGTTGTTCGATCTCTTCTTTCTGTTCCGTCAACTTTCTCATGCTTTTTTGCTCTAATACATTTCCAAGAGGTTTGTCTTTTTTCTTACGCTTGGTTAATCGCGACGCGATTTTGTCGTTTAGTTTGTCAATATCCTTTAGATGTTTTTTAATCTCCTGTTTCAATTCTTTCATTCGAGGGTTCGCTACTGTAAGTGATTCCGTTCGCTCTTTCGTTCTATATTCCGGATTATAATCCAGATGCTCTTCGTGCTTACTGTAACGGAAATAGTTTTCCTGCCGCCAGCGGCCGCAAAGGGTATCAATGATTTCTCCCGTGGATAAGGGTTCGAAATCAGGATACGCCGATTTCGTAAATTTAGCAGCGTTCGTTACCAGGGTAGAAGGGGATCGTTTTGGATCCTTTATTGCTTTTTCTGTGTCAAGGAAACTAATCGCTTCTACCTCATAGTCTTGAACCACGATGTCCCGTCTCCACGCCTGGTAACGAACGGAATTATCTATTGTACCAGTGGACAAAGGGTTCATGATTTTTTCTGTTAATTGCTCCTCTGCCACTGGTTTGTCCCATTTTCGCCATGTGATGAAAAGCACTCCCATCTCATCAAGCTGGGTAAACAATTCCGTGTCATATAGTTCCCGGTCAAATGCCACGACAAGGGGCGTGCGTATCCCTTGTTCTTTCCATAATGTTTGGGCATCTTCTATCATGGAAAGCACTGTATCCTTAAAGGATAAAGAGGTGTCATGAACTCGCAGGAAGATCGGACGCCCACTTCGGTCATTGGCAAATACTTGTTCAATAAGTTTGGCTGGGAACCGTTTGGAGTGAATATAACCCTTTGGTAAATCCACATGCCCATAA
>NZ_BAAKSZ010000072.1:0-1209 GCF_059698015.1 Oceanobacillus sp. NCCP-135
ATATCACATTTTTAGAGGATCTTTCCATGTTGGAAACTATCTTTTTTAAACGGGCAGAGCGAAAAGTGAAATTGGACGGGACCATTACCTTGGAAAAACAATTATATGAAGTACCGTCTCACTATATTGGTCAGAAGATTGAGATCAGAATGGATGATCAAGCAGTATATGTTTTTGAAGATGGAAAGAATGTAGCTGAAGCCATTGCGGTCTCTATGCATGATAACGCACATGTCAAACGGGGAAAATCACCATCACCATTCGCTGTCATTGATACGCCTCACCAAGGGGAGGAAACGAATCGTGTATAAACCCTTTTATTCCTTGGCAAGAACACCCTTTTCCAAGGATATGAGACAGGCAGAGGCATTCCAGTCGACAGGTTACCAAGAGACGTTGAACGGACTTGGATATTTACAAAAATCCAAAGGGATTGGCTTACTTATCGGTGATCCTGGTGCCGGAAAAACATTCACCTTACGATCATTCAAGGATTCACTCAATCCAGCGTTATATCATGTGGTCTACTTTCCATTGTCTACGGGGGGCGTAATGGATTTCTACCGGGGATTGGCTTATGGTTTGGGAGAAGAACCAAAGTTTCGGAAGGTAGATCTGTTTCGCCAAATCCAACAAGGAATTGAACGGATGGAGCAGGAACGCAAAGTTACGCCGGTCTTTATTTTGGATGAGATGCATATGGCAAAAGATGCTTTTTTACAAGATTTAGCGATAATTTTTAATTTCCAGATGGACTCATCAAGCCCTTTTATCCTTATATTAGCCGGGCTTCCCCATTTGAAAACACGACTGAATCTGAATCATCATCGCCCGTTGGCCCAACGAATCATCATGAGGTATCAATTACAAGCCTTGAATAAAGAGGATGTTTCTGCTTATATAGATTACCAATTAAAGTTGGCAGGAGCTAAGATTCCTATTTTTACGGAGACTGCCCTAGAAGCCATCGCTTTACGTTCGCAGGGATGGCCTCGTGTCATCAATACATTAGCTACCAATTGCCTTTTGTATGGGGCACAATTAAAGAAGCAACAAATTGATGAGCAGATCGTTCAAATGGCAGCTGAGGAAGGTGCCTTATGATGTGGCTAGGGACTCTGTTATTTGATGTAGATGAACAGGAATGGAAGATATGTATTGGCGGAAAAATGTATGATACATTTACAGGAATAGAATTTGGAATCCGAA
>NZ_BAAKSZ010000073.1:0-1138 GCF_059698015.1 Oceanobacillus sp. NCCP-135
GCCTTTTTAATCACTTTATTTCGGATTTGAAAATAATTAGGCAAATTATTTCTGTCCTTTCCACAAAAAGATCCCCCTTAAAAAGGGAGATCAAATGCTGGAACCAATTCTCTAGATGAAATCCGCACTATATATTCTTCGACTAGACTTAACGCAAAAGTAAGCTCATCCTCAAGTGTTATAAGCCACGCATTGTATTCTTCTTCCAAAAATGCCTCGAAATAACGGTTTTGAATTCGGATTCCAAATTCTATTCCTGTAAATGTATCATACATTTTTCCGCCAATACATATTTTCCATTCCTGTTCATCTACATCAAATAACAGAGTCCCTAGCCACATCATAAACCGCCTTCCTCAGCTGCCATTTTGACGATCTCCTCATCAATTTGTTGCTTCTTTAATTGTGCTCCATACAAGAGGCAATTGGTGGCCAATGTATTGATGACACGTGGCCATCCCTGAGATCGTAATGTGATGGCTTCCAGGGCAGTCTCAGTAAAAATTGGCATCTTAGCTCCCGCCAACTTTAATTGATGATCCATATAAGCAGAAACATCCTCTTTATTCAATGGCTGTATTTGATACCTCATGATAATTCGCTGAGCCAATGGGCGATGGTGATTTAAATTCAGTCGAGTTTTCAAATGCGGTAGACCAGCTAAGATCAGAATAAAGGGATTTGATGAATCCATTTGGAAATTGAAAAGAATGGCTAAATCTTGTAAAAAGGCATCCTTCGCCATATGCATCTCATCCAGAATAAAGACTGGCGTAATCTTGCGTTCCTGTTCCATCCGTTCAATTCCGTGCTGAATTTGGCGAAACAGATCCACTTTGCGAAACTTTGGTTCTTCTCCTAGACCATAAGCCAAGCCTCGGTAAAAATCCATGACACCGCCGGTAGAAAGCGGAAAGTAAACCACATGATACAATGCTGGGTTGAGTGAATCCTTAAATGAGCGTAAGGTGAATGTTTTCCCAGCCCCAGGATCCCCTATTATTAAGCCAATCCCTTTGGACTTTTGTAAATAGCCGAGGCCATTAAACGCTTCCTGGAAACCAGTGGAACGAAAAGCATCCTCTTGTCGCATATCTTTGGAAAAAGGGTTTTTTGCCAATGAATAAAAGGATTTATA
>NZ_BAAKSZ010000074.1:0-1127 GCF_059698015.1 Oceanobacillus sp. NCCP-135
GTCTTCACAGAAGGCGCACTTTTTCCGCCTAGTAGCACGCCAAATTCCCGTGGTTGGACAAATTTAAAGTCTTCGATAGACGAAAATTGGAACCACAATAAAAACAGTAATGTGTTAATGAAATGGGACATACCGTAAGCTGCTTTTGTTCCCCATTCGGTTACTTTTCCGCATGTTTCCTGTGCCTGTTGAAATAATCCTGCTGGATTTATTTCCTGGAGAAAAGGAAGCAACAGGAAACCACCGGCATAACGAGATTCAATAACCGTTGTCCCTTCACTTGTTGGAACTTGTTGTTCCTGTTGAATGCCATCTTTAACAGGTTGGTAAGGAATAGGCTGTGTATTGGCAGCGATGGTGGCAGGCATATGATTGGATGCATTTGATGTTTCTTTTGTCGTATCACCAGATTCCTCTGTAAAAACCTCCTCAACAGGTTCTACGATTTCTTGGATACCCTCAACTGTTTCCGTTATGTCTTTCGTATCAACTTCTTTTGATTCAGAAGCATCATTTTCAGGTTCGTTATGTAGTATTGAGTCGAGTAAATCATCGGAAAACAATTCAAGTTGATCACGGTGAAGTTTTTCTCTTTTTACCGCAGATACTGTCCAATCTGACAGGCTAACGCCATGCTGTTCCTGAATTACATCCACCATTTCGTTTAATGTTAATCCATCTATCTGCTTAATTAAGCGACGGATTTCTGGTGTAACCTTCGTATTTTTGGGCCCAGTTTTCTTTTTTAAAAGACCCATTACGCCCTTTTCTCTATAAGATTTAATAAGCACACTCAGATTGGATTCTGAATATCCCAAAAGGCTAGCAACTTCGGCATAAGAAGCAATTTTAGTTTGTAGAAGAATGACAACAACCATTCGTTTGGATAGATCATCATCTACTCGATAAGAAGCAAGGGCATAATGTCCGTTCCAATAAATGGTATTTATTCCTTTACTTTCCATAACGGAAAATTTAGGAGGCATCTCTAGTAAAGTTAATTGTTCATTCATCTAATCACGTCCAATAGTATGTAAAGTATTAATAATAGTATACCATATGAGTGTGAATTTATCCAGTTTTATTTGCAAAAAATACCTCGAAAAATGAAATAATTTTACCCTATT
>NZ_BAAKSZ010000075.1:0-1078 GCF_059698015.1 Oceanobacillus sp. NCCP-135
CGGGCATGAAAACGGGCGTTTATGTCCGTGAGAAGCGCACTCATGGACAATGTGGGCATGAAAACGGGTGTTAATGTCCGTGAGAAGTGCTCTCATGGACAATGTGGGTATGAAAACGGGCGTTAATGTCCGTGAGAAGCGCTCTCATGGACAATGTGGGCATGAAAACGGGCGTTTATGTCCGTGAGAAGCGCACTCATGGACAATTCGGGCATGAAAACGGGCGTTTATGTCCGTGAGAAGCGCACTCATGGACAATGTGGGCATGAAAACGGTTGTTAATGTCCGTTGGAGGGGTAAAAAGTAGCGAACCCCTCCGCCTAACCGGTTCTCTCCTTGCTAAAATCCATGCACTATTCCCTGCTGTTAATGAAAAGACTATGAAAAAAATTGTATTGCGTAGATGATTGATTGTTGTATGATTAATTGTATAAAGGAACAAAAGGCTTTTTATTATATAAAATGGTTGATGCCGTACAAACTTTGGATGAGGTTGAATAAAATACAAATCATGCAGAACAAACGGCAAAACATGTTGAATTATACGTGAATCATGCTGGACCAACAGCAATTTCCGTTGAATCCTGGATTCCCGTAATTTATAACGAGGTAGTCTACAATTGCCGATTTAACAATATTCTTACCTCGTTATAAAATAGTGTTCTTTTCGGGAATCCAGGTTGAATGACCAGCGAAATGTGTTGATCACCCCACCAAGTCAACCGATAACGCAGGGGAACCGAATAAACGTAGGAACATGCTGCATCAACAGCGATATCTACTAGATCAAACCCGAAATGAACTGGATAAGCCGAGTTCCAAACAGAATTGATATATTCAGACACGATTCAGGCTCTTACGCATTTATCGATATTTGGGTATCCTCTGCAAATTTATTAATTATCAGTATCCCATTGGACATAATGACGCTACTATTTTTTCACACCGTTTTATGTGTAAGAGCCGCGATTAAGCATATCCACATTGCTCCCATTCAGAGCTAATTGCGATGTCTCAAAGTGCAAGTGTCCCAAGGTGTTAAGGACAAGGCAAATTTTATTTTCCCCCAATAAAGAGC
>NZ_BAAKSZ010000076.1:0-1002 GCF_059698015.1 Oceanobacillus sp. NCCP-135
CCGTTATATTCATGATGGCTTTTAGTTTTTTCTTGGAAAGCATCTGTTTGACCTTCCTTACAGTCGTTTCTTCTTTTCGTGACTTTTTAGCCTCGGACAGGTCGGTGTTTTCAGCTTCTATCCACGTAAATGCCTGTTGTATTCTGTTCGCTCGGGATTCGATATCCTCATAAAAACGCGAAACCTCAAATGAAAATATGTACCGGCGTTTTCCTTCTTTTTCTTCTCGAATAAAAAAGGCTTCGTTTTCAATCGGTTCAAAATTCTGTATTGTTAGTCGTTGTTTATAATTATCTGGTGTAACAACTTCTGGCATTACTTGTTCAAATAACGGATGACAGGCCATTTCGTTTTTATCCATGGCGGATAAATAGGTCATTTGTTTTTCTTCCAGTAGATCCAAGTGATCCTTGGAGACCATGCCACGGTCGAATACCAAGTGGCATGTTTTTAGGGAAAATCGCTCTTTTAATTCCTCAATCAACCAAGGCAAGGTAGTAACATCCTGTGTATTTCCATCAAGCACTTTCCAATAGAATGGGGAGCCTTCAGGGGTTACTAATAGGGCAATAACGATTTGCTTCCGATCCTGCCGATGATCACGTGAATATCCAAATTTGGAAATCATACATTTACAGCCTTCCATATAGGTAGAGGTAATATCATAAAACATCGCTTCACCAACGGAGGGATCCAAGCTTTCCAACTGATTATAGATGTGTGTCTGCAGATCCCTTTCACGATCATTCAGATGGTCAAGCTCCTGGTAAATGGCATAATTATTAGGAATAACAGCGTCATCATAAAGACTGGACAATGCCGTTGAACGCATCCAATCTATGACATTTATTTTGCTTAATGGTTTGATACATCGATTCAATACAAGTGCTTCGGCAAGTAAGGAATCGGAGAAAAAATGATGCAATTCAAGCTTTTTCCATAACGCATGTAGAACGATAACCGGAAGATAGGTCCAATGATTTGTCACTACTACATCGTCGC
>NZ_BAAKSZ010000077.1:0-896 GCF_059698015.1 Oceanobacillus sp. NCCP-135
AAGAACCTTGGCAGCTTCCTCTATGGTCATGGGAACATTCTTTTTATTTTTCACAACTCATTCATGACACGCTGAACATGGGATTCCCCGACTACTTTCGTAACTTGCAGGAAGGCATCCATTAAACTTTGACTACATAAAGTATTGATCTTCCGCGGTACCCCTTGGCTAAAATTAAAAATAGCTCCAACAGCCTCCTCGGAGAAGATCTCCAAAGAAGTACCGGCTGCCTGAAGCTGATGCTTGATATAATCAGCTGTTTCCTTTTCTGTTAATCCAACTACTTGATAACGCATCTGAATGCGCTGATCAATGGCCTCCAGATGCTTCACCCGCAATTGGTTCCGTAAACTGTGCTGACCGACAATAATGAGCGACAGCGGAGACATGGAATCTTCCCGAAAATTAAGAATAAAACGCAATTCCTGCAACATCGATTCGGAGAAATGATGTGCCTCATCCAAAATAATGACAGGAATCTTTTTTTCATTTTCATAGATATCTAACATCAATTCCTGGTATTGACGTTTTGCTTCGTTCGATCGGAAGGCCGGATGAATACCGAAACGTTGTAGTACTTCCCGATAAAAGAGTTTCGGTGTTAGTGCTGAATCACAGATATACAAGTAACGATATTTCATGGGATCCAGTTGTTGGGTAAGGGATCGTATCGCTGTTGATTTTCCCATCCCGGCCTCTCCAGTTAGGAGACAAAATTGTCGATGCTTAACTGCGTATTCAAGTCTCGCTGTTGCTTCTCGATAGCTTAACGAAGCATAGAGTTGTTCGGTAGATATTTCCCGGGTAAATGGCACGCCTTTCATGTCAAAGAACTCAATCATTCGTGGCACCCCCGTTCTGTTTCTCTTTCCAAGTGGCAAAGCTGGTGGTTCCTA
>NZ_BAAKSZ010000078.1:0-890 GCF_059698015.1 Oceanobacillus sp. NCCP-135
TATCATCATATTTTATGGGCAAATTAATTCTACCATATTTATCGAACGAAAAAAATATAATCCACCCCACATAAATTTTGCCTATGAATCTATTGACGGAAAAAGTAGAATAAAGGCAGTGGATAACCGGTTGTCCTTCTATCAAAAGGAGGAAAAGTTCATGAATGAAAAAACACGGGAAGAAATTGCTTTATTTCGTTATGGCTTAATTGCGCCATTATTGAATGGACAAATAGAGCCAAAGGACTATTTTCAAGAAATGGAGGGGAAAATCCATCAAATTCCATACTATGGAGAACGAAAGATTGCAACGAAAACAATGCAAGAATGGCTTCTTCATTATCGAAGGAATGGGTTTGATGCATTGAAGCCAAAAAGGCGTTCGGATCGAGGCAATTCCAGGAGGCTTTCTCCAGATGATAAGGATCATCTTCTGGAAATAAGAAATGAATCGCTTCATATGCCAGTCAGTGTGTTCTATGACCAATTGATTAAGCGTGGAGAGATAACTAAAAATCAAGTTTCCTATGCCACTATTAACCGATTACTGAAAAAACATAAGCTGGCTGGTAGAAACCATATGAGCTTTCATCCGGAAAAAGAACGTAAACGATTCGCCTATGATAAAGTGAATGTATTGTGGCAGGCGGATCTATCGCATGGTCCCTATATACCAATTGACGGAAAGATGAAAAAGACGTTTCTTATCGCATATATCGATGATTGTTCCAGGCTCGTTCCTTACGCACAATTCTTTATTTCTGAGAAGTTTGATGGATTGCGGGAAGTGACACGGGAGGCGCTCATACGGCGAGGAAAACCGAGTATCATTTACGCCGACAACGGGAAAATATATCGCTCAGAAACGCTACAATATGCATGTGCTCAAT
>NZ_BAAKSZ010000079.1:0-880 GCF_059698015.1 Oceanobacillus sp. NCCP-135
AGTAAACATACTGGAGGTATTTGAACAAAAGCCCCCCATTTTGGAGGGAATAAAGTGACGCTTTACAGTATTTATATTGTATAATTTCTAACGAAATCCAATCAAGGTTTTAGATGTAACAGTTGATAACATTTAAAACCTTGATTTTAAGGAAAATTCACCACGTCGTTAAAGATATTATACATTCTCGTCTTAGGTACAGTATTCCGGTATGATTTTATAAATTACAAATTAATATTTGAAGGTACTTTTAAACTGTGTTTACAGGTGACTCTATTAATTTAATTTGTATTAATCATCAGTAGTATTTTAAGCAATATGTAACTGCTAAACTAGACTCAACACACGAACGTATTTTTCAATATTAAATCTCGAATAGTATAGTATCTGTCTTTAGTTACAAACAACTAGAAGGTTATGGAGATGTAAGAAGATGAATTGGTTTGTTGAATTTTTTACTAATAATGATAATACTTTAAATATTACTAAGCTCATAGTGACCCAAGTAGTTGTTGTTATTGTGGCGTTTTTTTCCTTATACATAGGGTTAAGAAATGATCGAAGATCTAAGAAGAATACTTTTATAAATACCGTAACAACTAATAGAATAGAATGGATGCAGACATATAAACAATTAATTAATGATTACATTTCTCTAACACAATTAAGTTCCAATGCAGGAATATATCAAAGTTTAGTAGAGAAGAGCAATTATTTTGATAGATTATTAAGGAAGAGGAATGATATAGTTTTCCACTTAAATTTTCAAGGGTATATTGATAAGAAAATAATAGCAAATATAACCATTATTTATAACTTAAGTTTCGCACCCCCAAAAACAGGGTTTACAAGCTATGTTCTTAGCCTATCTTTCCTGCTA
>NZ_BAAKSZ010000080.1:0-843 GCF_059698015.1 Oceanobacillus sp. NCCP-135
TTTTCTTTTCCACCGTACCTTGGATAGTCTCCAACACGTCTGGCTTGGTCGGTTTAAACCGATCCAACCTCGGCATGTCCTTGGACCAAAAGCGATAGGCAAAACCACCAATGGTATGTCTTAACTGCTTGAATTGTATTTCAATCTTGAATCGCCAACCATACAATTCAATCACTTGTTTCGCGCTTAACCCTAAATGTGTGGAAACTAAAATTCTCTTTTTTCCATCCATATCCACCCAAACAAAAAGCAGCTTTTGATATAACGTGGTACCCCATAATAATTTACGAGTCATACATTTAACAGTCCTGGTTTCGTTATAGACATTCACTTCCACATCTTCAAAGTCTTCGGTAGCACTTTTGAAAAGCTCCCATAACTTGATTGTTTTCCCTTTTTTTCGAGGGCGGCCTTTTCCGGAATAGGGAGGTGGATCGGTATAGGCCACTGCACTTTTCTTTGCTGCCGTTACCATATGCAACATCCATTCCTGTTTATCGTTAATATATGCTTTGCAGGCCTTAAGTGCAGGAACAGATAGATGTAATCGATCGAGTACTGTGATCGATTTTCCCATTTCCTCTGTAGATTGACCAGCCATATGAACGATCTGCTCCACATGAGACATGGAGGCTGTCTTTTCTTGATTCCATTCACGAATCTTGTCGACACCGTTCTGAACGGATACACCTAAAGGGAGGCAGAACATTTTCCCGAACTTTTCTACTAACACACCATTCACACCGAACAAATGACCAAAAATATATTCCGATTTGGAAATATTTTCTGATTCCTGCTTATGTCGCTTATTCCCAGGCATTTTCCTTGCTTCCTTGGGTTGTT
>NZ_BAAKSZ010000081.1:0-752 GCF_059698015.1 Oceanobacillus sp. NCCP-135
TTCAAAAAAATAAAACCTTTATTTTTTTGCTCGTAAAACTAGAAAAGTGGCACATCGCAAAAAGCTCTTGTAAAATAATCGTTGACTTTGTAAATTAACCATGATAAAGTTAAATCCGTCGCAAAAATCCTTTTGGAATTAACGACAAAAAATAAAAAATACTTATTGACTTTATATTAGTCAATGTGGTATATTAATAAAGTCGCTGATTTGAGAGCGACATAATAATTTGCTCCTTGAAAACTGAACAAAACAACCAGTATGTAACGGATGTCAGAGGTAAGAAATCGGAAGTCAGATTTATATAATCTGGGTGAAGACGAACTACCCTGGAATCCATTTTTAAAGCTAAGACAATTGATAGAATGGATTGGTGTCGATTCTATTCAAACTTTTTATGGAGAGTTTGATCTTGGCTCAGGACGAACGCTGGCGGCGTGCCTAATACATGCAAGTCGAGCGCGGGAAGCAAGTTGAACTCCTTCGGGAGTGACGCTTGTGGAACGAGCGGCGGACGGGTGAGTAACACGTAGGCAACCTACCTGTAAGATTGGGATAACTTGCGGAAACGTGAGCTAATACCGGATAATCCTTTTCATCACCTGGTGAGAAGGTAAAAGGTGGCTTTTAGCTACCACTTACAGATGGGCCTGCGGCGCATTAGCTAGTTGGTGAGGTAAGGGCCCACCAAGGCAACGATGCGTAGCCGACCTGAGAGGGTGATCGGCCACACTGGGACTGAGACACGGCCC
>NZ_BAAKSZ010000082.1:0-703 GCF_059698015.1 Oceanobacillus sp. NCCP-135
AAGAAAAACTCCGCATGCATCATTCTTCTACTATGATCATCAATTATAGCTATTAAATACGCCTTTTTCCGTCTTTTCGGATCTCTTGGATCAGGCAAATAAAGTGTGTGCTGTGTATCAGCCTGCCAACAATCATTCGGTGCTTGATGTTCAAAGTGACGAAACTCCTTTTTTACAGCGCGATGAAGATCCCGTTTACTCCATCCCTGTTCTTGAAAATAACGTGATAACGTTCGTGCCTTTATCTCCCCTCGAGATATGTGATTCTCCAATTCTAGTATCCGGATAATTTGATCGACACTTCGACTTGGAAGTTCCTTGCGAAGGGCAATCGCTCGATCCAGTATGGCAGGATCCATGTTTTTCAACGAGCCTTTTTTCACCCTTGGCTTTGGTTTTAGTGCTTCAAAGCCATCTTCTTCGTACTTCTGTAAATACCGTTCTAATGATCGAATACTGACTGTGGTCTTTTCACTCCCTGGAATGGTATAGGTTCCTTTGGCAATGTCTCGCAAAAGGGCATACCTCTCCCCTGGTTGTAGCTTGCGTTGGGCAATTTGGGCAATTAATCCAAATCGAAAAGCCGCAATCTCATTTCGTAATGTCTCGTCCATCTTTTTTCTCCCCATTTCCCTAAAATTTATAAACAATATCTATTTTAGGTGCGTTCCGAGATAAGAGGTAGGGACAAACTTTGTGGAGT
>NZ_BAAKSZ010000083.1:0-658 GCF_059698015.1 Oceanobacillus sp. NCCP-135
AGAAATGGAAAAGAAAAAAGCCCCATTCCTCATTTATGTGAACCCCATTTCGATATAATGGAAGCAAGCTATCTCCTGCCTCGTAATCACGGACCAACTGGATGCGTTGTTCGTTTCCCCAAGCTGAGGTTCTTTCTTTTAGCTGTGCGACCCAACGATAAACTGTCTTCAAGGAAATAACAGACGTTCGCTCACTCGAAAGCAGTTCCGGAAGTTGGCACTTGGGAATGCCCTCCAACAAAAACCTCCCTAAAAATTCCCAAATATGATTAGCGAACCTTGCCCAAGGTTTAATAAAACACGGAATAAGAGCGTGTGTATTCTTACAATCCGAACATCGAAATCTTAAAATAGGAATAATATAGGAGCGATACTTATGGTGAACCGTTCGCTCATATTTACCGTGTTTCCACAAACGTCGCCCACAACACGGACAAAAGACATCAATTTGTATATTTTCAATGGAGCTTATATAACACTTGATAGATTTAAAATAATTTAGTAAAATAGGCATATGGTATTGGAAGCTCATTTGTCCCTTCGCCGCCAAGCAAAGGGAGGACAAATGAGTTTTTCCTTTCTAAAAGATAAAAAGATTAGAGCCGACATTCTTTGTGACCATTATACCATGGTCACAAAGAATGTCGGCTCTTTTATG
>NZ_BAAKSZ010000084.1:0-608 GCF_059698015.1 Oceanobacillus sp. NCCP-135
GCAATGACAATAAACATTCCCTTTAAAATTGTGAACGACAGTTTCATGGTCTCCCAGTAAACGAGTTTCTTCCCCGTCCTTCCACATATTTCGTATATCGATAACAGGTTTTATTTCATGGTTGTCCCATAGTCTCTTATGTAGCTTGGTATCGTCATATCCCCTGTCTGCGGACATGACTTCGGCTTGATCAAGAAGGCAAGGACGTTCTTTTTCGATTTCATCCAATAAATCATGGGCCGCATTAATATCTGGTACAGAAGCTTTCGTAACCGAATATGCCATTGGAAGCTCGTAAGTTGAATCAACAATCAAATGAATTTTGTAGCCGAACCATTTGACTATTTTTGACCACGTCGTACCATCTTCTCTTTTACCGCGATATTCTTTTTTTCCGTAGTCAGCATCCGTATCTCTACGTCCGTCTTCTTTCTCATTTTTGTTTTTTCCATTCGCATAAGATGGAATCGCTTTCCCGTCAATCGCTAAAGATTTCCCAAAGTCAGGAAGTACCTCGCTAATTTGATCAACCAACGTCTGAAACATGGATTCTACTTCTTCCTCATGATCGATTAATTTTTTCATAAAACGTGAATAAACATAGGCTG
>NZ_BAAKSZ010000085.1:0-588 GCF_059698015.1 Oceanobacillus sp. NCCP-135
TAACTTTTAGGGGATAGGTCAGTGTAAAAGAAGTAGTATGAAAAGGTGGTATATTTAGTTACACCCATAAGAATGTACCACTTCTGTCATCTCTTTTACCCGAGATTGCCACATGCAGTACGACTTGTTTCCACCTTGTTTACCATGAGATAGTATTTATAGTATTTATAGAGTTAAGAAAAAAGGCCTTATTCCTACTTCTTTTATCTAGGAATCAGACTTTTGATCTTCCACAATCGCCCCTTTTGTTTAAGTTGAATTCCACTGTACTTCTAACAAACCATAAATAACTCTATCGTGATATTCACCTTTCAAATATTCATAATTACCTATAGTTCGTTCTTCTTTAAAGCCTAATTTCTTAGGTATTTCTCTCGTTTTCAAGTTGTTGTTTCTTGCAACATTTATTTCAACCTTCTTCAAGTTCAAATCTCTAAAATATGGTCGATAAATTGCTTGATAGCTTTTGTCACTAAACCCTTCCCTTTATAACTATCTCCAAGCCAGTATCCTATTTCAATTTTTCTTGCATGAGTATTGCGGACAGATTGAGTCAGCTGTGCGGAGTTTTGAGCCAACGTTTTCGGA
>NZ_BAAKSZ010000086.1:0-574 GCF_059698015.1 Oceanobacillus sp. NCCP-135
CACTCCCACTGCGTTTGACTAATGAACATGTCAGTTTGCCTGCCGTGATATTTTTGTGCTAAAAAAAATCCCTCGCCATAATATTTATAAGCAAGGGAAATGTACATATTTCGTTTGTATTTTTCATTCAAAACCTTACTAAAAGATTAAAAGAACCCGTCAATATGCTCATCCAGTTCCCTGGTTACCTCTTCCAATACTTCTATTTCTTTTTTCAGTTTCGTAATCTCTTCCAATAATCTTACTATCTTTGTTTGATCGTCAATTCCTGTCTCATATGCGGTTCCTTTCCATCTGTGCCAGTCTTTAAACCGATGAAGATCCTCTTCACAAATTGGATGATTTGTAATACTTGTGTTTGGATCATTTATCCATTCCTGAACCAATTTCTCATCACACTCGGCAGCTTTGGAACCATATGAATGAAAATACTCCGTTACCTCATTCGCTGTAGATGCACTCATATTATTTATCTCCTTCTATTCAAATCTCTTATTCTCTAATTGCCTGTCAATAATCTCAATTGCCCAACGAACAAGTTTATCATGATCTAGATCCTCTTCCTTAATCCATA
>NZ_BAAKSZ010000087.1:0-570 GCF_059698015.1 Oceanobacillus sp. NCCP-135
TCAAAAAAAATAAAACCTTTATTTTTTTGCTCGTAAAACTAAAAAAGTGGCACATCGCAAAAAGCTCAGCAAATAAACATATTGACTTTCATGAATTAACATGGTATATTAATAAAGTCGCTGATTTGAGAGCGACATGATAATTTGCTCCTTGAAAACTGAACAAAACAACCAGTATGTAACGGATGTCAGAGGTAAGAAATCAGAAGTCAGATTTATATAATCTGGGTGAAGACGAACTACCCTGGAATCCATTTTTAAAGCTAAGACAATTGATAGAATTGATTGGTGTCGATTCTATTCAAACTTTTTATGGAGAGTTTGATCTTGGCTCAGGACGAACGCTGGCGGCGTGCCTAATACATGCAAGTCGAGCGCGGGAAGCAAGCTGAACTCCTTCGGGAGTGATGCTTGTGGAACGAGCGGCGGACGGGTGAGTAACACGTAGGCAACCTACCTGTAAGATCGGGATAACTTGCGGAAACGTGAGCTAATACCGAATGATCCTTTTCATCACCTGGTGAGAAGGTAAAAGGTGGCTTTTAGCTACCACTTACAGATGGGCCTGCG
>NZ_BAAKSZ010000088.1:0-560 GCF_059698015.1 Oceanobacillus sp. NCCP-135
CTGTTGTCCCTACATGCTCTTTTTTAGCCTTTCTACTATTTTTTTGACACTCGTTTGTTTAATTTCATTTTTGACATCAAGCAATTCTATGATTTGACGTTGTTCTTTGGTCATTTCAGTGGCAGTTATCGACTTTTTCTGTTGGCCTTTAAGTCCGACTTCGTTCAGTTGACAACTTTCCAGTTTTTGAATTACATTGCTTGCAGTCAAAGATTGATTTGATTTCTTCATGAGTAATTCGATGGTGTTTCTTAATAAGTAGGCTAGCACACATACACTAACATGCGCCTTCACTCTTTCAGATCTTGTTAGATAAACAGGGCGAAGTTCCAGTTGAGATTTCATTTCCCGAAAAGCTTCTTCAATTTTGTTTTTCGCACGATATTTGAAAACCACTTCTTCTTTAGCCATGGTTATTTCGTTGGTAATGAAACATGTAATCCCATCACGTCTTTGTACTTCTCTTTCTTTTTCTGGATCCACTTCAGCACAAATTTGAAAGCTGTGTACGGTGCGGGATGTGCCATCTTTTTTAGGGACGTTGAGTTCAATCGGATGAA
>NZ_BAAKSZ010000089.1:0-535 GCF_059698015.1 Oceanobacillus sp. NCCP-135
GATAGCTTTTAGACACATACTGACATCCACGATCACTGTGGATAACAACGGGTTGACTAAGTCTTCTGTTTGCTTTTGCTTTTTCAATCGCTTTAACGACATGTTCCGTGGATAAGCTGTCCGACAGCTGCCATCCTATTATTTTTCTAGAATATAAATCCATTACGCTTGTTAGGTACACAAATCCTGCCAAGGTATGCACATAAGTGATATCAGTCACCCAGACAGTGTTAGGAGCTACCGGATTAAATTCCCTATTCAAGATATTTTTCAGTTTCGTGTCAAACTCCGGGTCAATAGTTGTTCTTACATGTGGACGAACCCAGATGGCTTTTATGCCCTCCTCCCGCATGTAGTTACCCACCGTCTTTTCAGTTACGATGCAGCCCCTGGATCGTAAAGTTGACGTTATTTTAGGTGCACCGTAAATCTGGTATGACTCATGATAAATTTGTATAATTTTAGTTTTACAGGACTCGGGACACTTCCAAATAATTTTTTGTAGTCCCTCTCGCATGAGAGGGGCTACTTTTTG